>DATCCI010000205.1:0-2368 GCA_036511415.1 Acidimicrobiia bacterium | reverse complement strand
TCATTTCGCAGTAGGCCATGTCGCAGTAGGCCATATCGCTGTAGGCCGCCCCGGGCCGATTCTCGGATCTCGAGCGGCGTCTCCGGGCCCACGGACGGCGACCGGGTGAGCACGGACCGTTGACAGTGTGCGTGGTGCGGTCGTAAAATCACTCTCCGCGCTCATATCCCGAGCGAAGCCGTCCGAAGGGCACAACTGTGCATCGGTCTGCCCATACCGGGCGTTTCTTCCCAGAACGTAAGCTCCGGGGACACGCCGGCGCGGCGTTCGGCGACTCGGCGTTCGGGGACGCGGTGGCGGATGGCGCACGCACTGCCGACCATGCGTACCGCGGTCGCGACCGGCGCGCGGTGCCGGTCGACGTCCCGCTGCCGGTCGGGCGCCTGTGTCTCGGGGTCGCGGTGGTCGCCGCGTTGTGGGGCGGAGTGATCGTGACGCTCCGTGACGCGGGCCTGTCGGCGCCGGTGTTCGCACTGCCCGTCGTACGGCTCGACGTCGGCGCGAGCTTGCTCGCGTCGGTGAGCGCCGCCGCCTGTTTCCTCCGGTGGCGCCTCGACGGGATCGCGTCCGCCTTCTGGGCCGGGCTCGTGGTCCTGGTGCTCGGATTGTCCGGTTTCTTGAGCTCCGACGTCACCCGGGCGTACGGCGCGGCCGGTATTGCCTGCAGCGTGGTGGCCGTGGGTCTCGCCGCGGCGTGGCTGCGCGGCTTCGAGGTCGACGCGACCCTGTCGGTTCGGAAGGTGCTGTCGGTCGGTCTGGTGGCACTCGTCGTCGCGTTCGCGGTTGCGCGCATCGTCGTGGCGCACGGTCTTGCGGGTGTGGCCCTGTCGGCCGGCATCGGCGCCGCGCTGGTCGGGGTTGCGTTCGCGGGGCATGTCATGTGGTCCCGCGACCAATGGATGGTCGTCGTGCTCGCCGCCTACGGAGCGTCGCTCGTCGTTTACGCGGCGCTGCCCGTCACGGACCCGTTGCGCGCCGCGGCCGCCTCGTCGCTGCACCTGATGGCGATGGGCATTGCCGCGTTCGGATCGACGCTTCTGCTGCACGAGGCCGCGGCGCGCCAGCGCGAAGCGGCGTTCCGGTCGCGCGTCGAGCGCGACGAGGCGCAGGAACGGTTCGCCGACACGTTGCACGAGGTGCGGTCGACCGTCACCGCGCTCGAGGGCGGGGTCCGCACGTTCGAGCCGGTGGACGACGACCCGGCCCGAGAAGTCCTCTCGCGTGCGCTCGTTGCCGAGATCCAGCGCCTGCGTGCACTCGTCGACGACCGGCCCGCGAAGCCTGAAGCGGAAACGTTCTGGCTCTGTGAGGTGCTCGAGCCGATGCTGACCGTCTGCGTGGCGGCGGGCTGGGTCGTGTCGTGGGACATCCCGGCCGACCTGCGTGCCGTCGGCCGATCGGCCGATGTCGCGCAGGTTGTCCATGCGCTACTGACGAACGCGCACCGCCACGCTCCGGGATCCGAAGTGGACGTGGCAGTCGGCCGGGCCGGCGACTTCGCCTTGATCCGTGTCGAGGATCGCGGCCCCGGCATCGCGCCTGCGCACCGCGAGACGGTTTTCGCGCGGGGCGAGCGCGGCGACGCGCCGGCCGACTGCGAGGGGACAGGGCTCGGCCTCCACATCGCGCGCACGATCGCCCGCGCCGAGGGCGGCGATCTGTGGGTGGAGGAACGATCCGGCGGTGGCGCGTCGTTCGTCTTGACCGTCCCGACGGTCACCGTCCTGCACAGTGCCATGCGCGAGGGCGATCGCGCCGCGGCCAGCGTGTGGTCACACCCGTTGGGCGATCACAGCCTGCAGAGCGCGCAGTGACGGCCCACGACATGGCGACCGCGCCCGTGCAAGTGCCGAGCCCGCGAGTCGCGGTGGTCGATGACCACGAGCTCCTGGCCCACTCCGCTGCGTATGCGCTGCGCGCGCACGGCATCGAAGCCCATGTGGTCGAAGTCTCGACGCTCGCCGCGATCGAGGCGGACCTGTTCCGGATCCAACCGCAAATCGTCCTGCTCGATTTGCACCTCGGCGCGCTCGGACTGTCGACACCCCTGATCTCGAGCATGCATGCGGCCGGCATCGAGGTCGTCGTGCTCACCGGCGAAACCGACCGCGCTGTCTGGGGAGCGTGTATCGAAGCCGGCGCGGCGGCCCTGGTCGAGAAACGATTGTCGTTCGACGAGCTGGTCGACCGTCTGCGTCGCATCGTCGCGGGTGACGCCGCCATCGCGCCCTTCGAGCGCCTCGACCTTCTCGCGACGCTGAGCGAGCGCCGCCGCTACGAGCACGCGCGGCTGGAACAGTTCGTGCGTCTGACCGCGCGTGAGGCCGAAGTCTTGCAGGGTTTGGTACGGGGCAAGTCGGCCGAGGAG
>DATCCI010000204.1:0-15106 GCA_036511415.1 Acidimicrobiia bacterium | reverse complement strand
CCCACCGTACGAGGGCTTCGACCCGGTTGACCTCTCCGGTGTGCATGTCTGCGATCGGCTGATAGTGAAGAACGAGCTCGCCTTGCGCGATCGCGCGCCGGAGCTCTCCGAGGAGCGCGAGACGGCGAGGTGAGTACCGGTCGTTGTTGGCGCTGTAGGTCTCGTAGCCGGTGCCTTGTGCCTTCGCGAGGTACATCGCCACGTCAGCTCGTTGGAGCAGCGTGTCGACATCGGCTCCGTGTTCGGGGAAGAGCGCGCCACCGATGCTCGCTTCGATGTGGAAAGGGAGCTCCTGGAGCGCGAACGGCTGCTGCAGTGCCGCGAGTACCTGACGGCCGAGCACCACTGCTTCGGCGCGGCTCTCGACCGGGCCGACCACGGCGAACTCGTCGCCGCCGAGTCGGGCAACGCTGAGGCGATCGCCGAGTTCGTCGTCGAGACGCTGACCCACTTGGCACAGCAACGAGTCGCCGATGTGATGGCCGAGCGTGTCGTTGACTTCCTTGAAGCCGTCGAGATCGATCAGCATCACGACGAGGGAATGGATCGCATCGTCCGAGATCATTCGTGAGAGCCGCTCTCGCAGCAGGAGCCGGTTGGGCAGACCCGTCAGCGAGTCGTGCGTTGCGAGCTGCTCTTTGGCTACCGACATGCCGGCCGTTTGGTAGACCGCGAGGATGCCGGGAACGAACAGGAGCACCCAGACGATGCTGCGCGACGCGGCCAGCGCGATGAGGGGCCCCTGCGCGATGAGCACCATCGTCGTCGCCGTGTGAAAGCCGAGGTTGTTGCGGAGCTCACGGACAATCGGAATCTTCTGAGCGATGGCGAGCGCCACGATGACAAATGAGTCGTTCAGCACGAACGAGACCGCGCCCGCAGCGAACACCGCGATGAAGTCGTGGGCCGCGAAGTTGTGGGTGGCGAATCCCGACGCGCCGCCGACGCGAAGATCGGGCGCGATGCCGACGAGCACGACCCACGCCCCCGTGATCGAGAGCGCATACTGCGCGATGTTGAACATGGCCTTCCACCACGGCTTGCGGGTTCGCAGGTCGGAGAGGAACGCAGCGACGCACTGGGCAATGATCGCGACGGCTGGTCCGGCCAACAACAACGTCGCGAACATGAACGCCGTGGAGATGGTGACCTCCTCGGCGTCGTCCCGCAGCGGAACGCGTATCGGATACAGCTCGCCCACGATCACCAAGAGCATCAGCACCGCGATGGCCGGCGTGGCGGCGCGCACCTCCGACGCGGCCTCGCGCGCCACGATCAACACGCCCGCGGTCAACCCCGCGGCCGAGACGGCCGCGACGTAGCGATTGATCGGCTCGATTCGTCGGCGTGCCATGAGCGACAAGCGTGGTGGCCCCGGGCCTTCAGCCCGGGGCTACCACGACCGCATTTCCGTCAGGACCATCCGGCCCGCGCCCACTGCACGGCACGAGCCATCGGGTCGTTCACGGAGCGTCTGCTACCACTTGCGGCCCGCGCCAGCCACGGCGACGAGCACGATCAGCGATGAGGCGGCAATGCCCCACTTGATCAGGTGTGTCTTCACAGAACCCACTCCTTGGGCTGCATTTGCGCGGGGGGAACTCCTCCGCAGGGAGGACCTTCGGGCAAAACGCCTTTCGCCTTGAGCGGGTAAGGCCACGAAGGGCGTTCGGAGGCAAATCTCACTCCAAGTCGCGGCATCCGCCGTCGATATAGGGCGGACCGGCTCGATTCCGCACCAGAGGCCCAGACCAACCTTGCTCCTCGTCACGCTGGCACTGCTCATCCTGCTCTCGGTCCCGCTCACCGGCGGCCGGCTCGCCCGACTCGCCGACGTGCGGCTGCGCTGGACCCCGGTCATCTTCACCGCGCTCGCGATTCAGGTCCTCATTGTCACGATCTTTCCGAGCGGCGCGCCCGCGCTCCACCGAGACCTGCATCTCCTCTCGTACGTGCTCATTTCGGTGTTTCTCGTCGCAAATCGCCGTCAGCCCGGAATGCTCGTCATCGCAGCCGGAGGTCTCTGCAACGCCACCGCCATCGCCGCCAACAACGGCGTCATGCCGGCGTCCGTCAGCGCGCTGCGGACCGCCGGCGACCCAACGACCACCAAGACCTTCATGAACTCGACCGTGCTCACCCACCCGAGAGTGCCGTTCCTCGGCGACATCTTCGCGATCCCGAAGTCGTGGCCGCTCCACAACGTGTTCAGCATCGGCGACATATGCATTGCCATCGGAGCGGCGATCGCAATCCACACGCTCTGCGAAACGCGACTCACCGCACGCCCGGCACGACTCCACTCCCACATCGACGAACAGCGCCGGCCGAGCACCTCTGCCGGACCACGGAACGGAGCCACCCACTGAGCCTCGCGCCGGCCCGGTCGGAGGCGCGAGACTCCTCGACGTGATCGATCCCACATTTGGTTACGCCGATAGCGGCGGTCTCGACATCGCGTACGCGGTGTACGGCGACGGTCCGGTCGATGTGCTCGTCGTGACCGGGATGATCGGCCATATCGGGATGAGTGAAGAGGTTCCGTGGTATCGCGAGGTGGTCGAACGGGTACCGAACTTCGCCCGGCTCATCATGATGGACAAGCGGGGCGAGGGTCTCTCCGACGGCCACCGCGGGCTCGCGACCTACGAAGACGCGATCGACGACGTGCGCTGCGTACTCGACGCGGCGGGCAGTGATCGGGCCGTGATCCTCGTCGGTACCGATGCATGTCCGCTGGGGATCTTGTTCGCGGCGACGCACCCCGATCGGGTCGCGGGCCTGGTATGTCGCGAAGGGTGGGCCCGGCCGTTCGTCGTGGCCGACGAATCGATCCAGTCCGAGGGCCCGCGGACCGAGTTCATGCGCCACCTGCTCGATCTGTGTCGCCGCGAATGGGGAAAAGGTGGGTTCTTGTCGATCACGGTCGACGGCGCACCGGATGAGAAGACGTTGCGGTCGGCCGCGGCTCGTTGGGAACGAAGTGCGGCGACTCCTCGGCGGGCGGAGGAACGATTCTGGATGATCGGGCACACCGACGTGCGGTCCGTGTTGCCGCTCGTGTCGTGTCCGACGCTCATGGTGCACAACCGTGGGGATTTCGGCTACCCGCCCGCGCTGGGTCGATTCGTCGCCGAGCACGTCGCGCACGGAACCTTCGTCGAGCTGCCGTACGACAAGATCTACTCGTGGAATGGCGAGGCTGAACACGCGGCGCTGGACCACGTCGAACGCTTCGTGCGCGAAGAGCTCGGTGTCGCCACGGCAACGACCCAGCGGATGTTGATGACGGTGCTGTTCACCGACATCGTGGACTCGACCCGCTCTGCACGCGAAGCGGGAGACGAAGCCTGGCGGCGACGGCTGAACCGCTTCGAGACCGACACCGCCATGATCGTCAGTCGCGGTCGCGGCACCGTGGTCAAGACAACCGGTGACGGTGTCATGGCGACGTTCGACGGACCGGGGCGTGCCGTCGAGGCGTCGGTCGCGTTGCGCGACCACGCGCGAGGTCTGGGGTTGGAGCTACGAGCCGGGCTGCACACTGGAGAGATCGAACGCCGTACCGACGACATCAGCGGCCTCGCTGTCCATCTCGCGTCGCGCGTCCAAAGCGTTGCCGGCCCCGGCGAAGTCGTGGTCTCGAGCACGGTCGTTGATCTCACGATCGGATCCGGCGTCGAGTACGAACCCCGTGTGATCGAGGACGACCTCAAGGGATTCGACCGCACCTTCTCACTCTTCACCGTCTGCTGAGACGTGACCGTCGGCGACGGCGACCTGCGGGGTATCGGCCGCGAACGCGACCGCGACCGGGCGAATGTCTCAGGGATGGCTTCGGTTACGGTCGCGGCATCGAGCCCGATCCTGTTCCAGACGACCTAGCCAACAGGCTGATGGGCCCATCCTCGGCCGTCCGCGGGCCGGCGCAAATCACTGCGCTCGAGGTCTTCGGCCTCGACGACATCGTCGGCTACCGGCGCTCGCCGAGCGATGTGCTGCGGCTGATTCTCTTCAGCCTCGCGACCGTCGGACTGCTCGCGCTCACGCGGTGGGCAGAGGGCACCGTCCGCGCGTTCGAGAGCGACGTGGTCGCGCTGTTCGGCGGCCTGAACCCGTCGGTCGAACGTGCACTCAGCCAGACGCTTTCGGTCGCCGCGGGCATCCTGGGTCTGGCGGCCTATGTCCCGCCGCTCCTCCTGAAGCGCTATCGGCTGATCGGTTACATCGTCGTCGCCAACCTCGCGACCGCGCTCCTCGTGGGCGTGGCGACCTGGTGGTTGAATCAAGCTGCCTCGCAGTCGCTGCTTTCCACGGTCGTCGACCGTTTCGGTGCGACCGCAAGCGGCTCACTCAACCTCTGGACGCTTGCCCAACTCACGTCGTCGTTCGTCATCCTGGCCCCGTTCGTCGGCCGGCGGTGGCGGCAGGCCGGCATCGTGATCCTTGCTACGTTCGTGCTCGGCCGCATCGTCCTCGTGTCGGGTCTGCCCGCGGAGATCTTCCTCGTCGTCGCCATCGGCGCGACGGTCGGGGTCGCGGTGCTCCTCGCGTTCGGTCGCCCCGATCGCCGCCCGACCGTCGCCGCGGTGGGGGCGGCGCTCGCGTCGAGCGCGCTGCCGCGCGTCGCGCTCGAGCCGTACACGATGGGCGTGCGCGGCGCGCGGTGGTATCTCGCGACGGGCGCCGACGACACCCGATTCTTGGTCAAGGTACTCAGTCCCGATGAGCGTTCGATCGATCTGCTGTATCGCACCTACCGCTATCTGCGCTTGAAGAACGTCGGCGACGAGCGGCCGTTCTCGTCGCTGCGCCGATCGGTCGAGCACGAGGCGTTCGTCGCCCTCCAAGCGCGAGATGTCGGCGTGGCGACGCCGCGTATGCGCGCCATCGCCCAAGTCGGCCAGGACTCGATGCTCATCGCCTACGAGATGATCGAGGGCCATCGCCTCGACCACATGCACGGCCACGAAGTATCGGATCGGTTCCTGCGCGACCTGTGGTCGCAGGTCGCGCACCTGCGAGAGCACCGCATCGCGCATCGCGACCTGCGGAGCGCCAACGTTCTCGCCGACGGCGACGGGGAGCCGTGGCTCACCGGCTTCGCGTTCAGCGAGGTCGCCGCGAGCGACGAACAGATCGACGGTGACGTCGCGCAGCTCCTCGCCGCCCTCTCCGTCACGGTCGGGGCCGACCGTTCCGTGACCAGCGCCGTCGAGATGCTGGGTCGTCACACCGTTGCCACCGCGCTCGGACGGCTGCAGCCCAATGCGCTCAGCGACTCGACCCGGTCGGAACTCGCGGAGCGCCCCGGCCTCCTCGAGGAGCTCCAGGACACCGTCGCGCGACAGTGCGAGGTCAGCGAGCCGAGCTATGTCCCGCTCGAGCGGATCAGTAAGCAACGCGTCTTCACCGCGGCGATGCTCGTGGCGGTCACCTATTTTCTCCTGCCGCAACTGGCTGACCTGCCCGGTGTTTTCCGCGAGATCGGTTCCGCCGACTGGAGCTGGGTTCCGCTCGTCGTGCTGTTCTCGACCTTTACCTACGTCGGCGCCGCGCTCGGCATGGGCGGCGCGGTGCCGGCGCGCCTGCGCGCCGCGCCGACGTTGCTGGCTCAGGTCGCGGCCTCGTTCGCGAGCAACCTCGCGCCCGCGGGCGTCGGTGGCATGGCGCTCAACGTGCGGTACTTGCAGAAGTCGGGCGTGGATGCTCCGGTGGCGGCGTCGAGCGTGGGCCTCAACTCGGTGGCCGGTTTCGGCGTGCACATCGTGCTGATGTTCGCCTTCTTCGCGTGGGCCGGAAAGTCTGGTCTCGGCTCGATCTCCCTGCCCAGTTGGTCGGTCGTCGTCATCGGCGTCGCCGTTGTCGCGGTATGCCTCGCGGCGGCCATGGCAATCCCGGTCACCCGCAAGCTGCTCGCCACCAAGGTCGTACCCGTGTTCGGGAGTGCGTTGAGGGGTCTGGCCGCGGTGATACGGAGTCCCGGCAAGATCGCGCTGCTGCTCGGTGGCTCCGCGCTGCTCACGCTGAGCTACGTCTTGGCCGTCTACTTCGCGACCGTCGCCTTCGGAGGTGGCCTCGACCTGGCTCAGGTCGGTGCCGCATATCTCGTCGGTTCTGCCATCGCCACGGTCGCGCCCACTCCCGGTGGGCTCGGCGCGCTCGAGGCGGCGGTGATCGCAGGTCTCGTCAGCGCCGGCATGCACAGCACCGCAGCGGTCCCGGCAGTGTTTCTGTTCCGGCTCGCCACTTACTGGCTCCCGATCCTCCCCGGCTGGTTCGCGTTCAATCACCTCCGCCGAGAGGACTTCGTCTAGCCATCTTCACTCACCAGGCTCGTGGCACGGGTGGTGTCACGCTTTCTGAGCGGGATCGCGGTCGTCTAGCGACGGGCCAGGCGCTGTCGCTGACCCGCGAGCGCTGCACCCGCGACGAGCAGTGCGACACCGGCCCACACGAGTTCCGCCGAGTTGCCTCCCGTAAACGGCAAAGGCGCACCTTGGGCCGCGGCACTCGGGCCGGTTTGCGTTGAAGCCGACCTCCCTTGGACCGCGGCGGAACTCGGGCCGGTTTGCGCGGAAGCCGACTGCCCTTCGACCGCGACGTCCACCTTGGCCTTCGGCGGATAATTCGCAGCGCCGGCCGTGGAACCAAGGCCGAACACGAGCGCACCGATCAGTACCGCCACCCCCACGAGCATCACGTGCTTCACGTGTCTTGCTTTCCGATCCCTCCGCCGTAGTACCCAGCTCTTTACGTTGCGCGCAACTCTCGCACCGATGACCGCGCAAACCGCGGATGGTGGTTGTCTCTAGTCGCCGGAGTCTTGGCGACGGAGATCGGCAATGGCACGCTCGGCCGCCTCACCGACGTACCGGTCGAGCTCGGCTGGGTCCATCGCGGCTCCGATCATTTGGAGCTGCGCGACGTCCTCGGCTCCCAAACGCTGCTCCAACGTTGCGACCGCCACCTCAATGCGCCGCTGCTCACCCGGCGAACGCGGGAGCTGCAGTTGCGCCGCTCCCTCCGCGCCGAGCGCCACCGCTACCGCGGCGAACTCTTCGGCGCGCATCAACGCGAACGCGATGTGACGCAGCACGCTCCAGTGTGATGGATTCGCGCCGCCGCGCCGCCAGAGCTCCCACTGCTCGAGCAGGTTGAGCAACTCTTCGAGTGGTGACGTCGTCCAGTCGCGCACCGATACTGCTCCCGATGCCGCTGCACTCTCGTTGAGCGGGCACCCCGCGTCGCGCGCGATCTCGGCGGCGCGGACGAACAGCGACGACGCGCGGCGGGGATCGGTCGCAGCCAAGGTGATGCCGAGACCCCACAACGCCGCCGACAGTGCGGTGGGATTCCCGAGCGTCTCGGCAATCCGGACGGCTCGCTCTCCCGTTTCCACGGCTCTGGGATCCTTTGTGATGGCGCGGGCGAACGCAAGCTGTCCCGACATCAGCGCGAGGCGGAAAGTATCGTCGTCCTCCGCGGCGATGGACTGACAGAGTTCGTATTGATCACTCTGCTCCACCACGCCGCCGCGAAATGCGGCGACCAGGCCCCGCACGAACTCGACGAGGTAGGTGCCCGATGGCCGAGCAAGCTCGGGCCGCGCGTTCAGCGCGGCGAGGTGTGTCTCAGTCTCTTTCCATGCGGCACCGGACCATGCGAGGAGCGCGGCCACGGCCGTACCGTCGGCCCAGAGCCGGCTGTTTGCGGCGCGGTCCATGGCGACGGCGGCCGATGCCCAGCTGCCGATCTCGAGATGCATCCCGAAGAACGCGTACTCGTAGAGGTCGACGACCATTTGCAACGCGCCGTCTGCATCACCAGCGGCGACGAGTATGGAGTGCGCAGACCGGAGGTTGCTGATGTCGGCGTCGATGGCGCGCCGCCACCGCGCTTCATCGCGGCCTTTGACGCCTTCGTGTGCAGCCGAGCTGAACGAAAGCCAGTACCGCGCGAAGCGTTCCTGGGCGAATCCGAGCTCACCGCGCTGAAGGAGGTGCGCGATACCGAACTCACGAAACGTTTCCACAAGTCCGTACCGAACGCCGGCATTGTCGCTGCGCTTCGCGACCGAGAGCATCGAGTTATCGACGAGCTGCGCCAACAAGTCGGTAACGTCGAACGGGTCGACCTCGCGCTCGCCGCACATGTTCGCTGCCGCCGCGGCATCGAAATCTCCGGCGAAAAGGCACAGATGGTCGAACGCAACCTGTAGTGGCGGACTCAAGAGCTCGTAGGACCACTCGAGGGTGCGAAGCATCGAGTGGTGACGCTCGTCGTCGGCTGATCGGCCGCTGTCGAGGAGCCGGAACCGGTCGTTCAACCGAAGCACGATCTCCGCCGGCGTCATCGACCGAACTCTCGCGGCGGCGAGCTCGATCGCGAGTGGGAGACCGTCGAGCTGCTCACAGATCGCGACCACGGCGTCGAGATTGGATTCGCTGAGCCCGAAGGTGCTCAAGGACGAACGCGCCCGTTCCGCGAACAACTGCACGGCGGCCGACTCCGCGCGCACCGAATCGCTGGCGAAGTCGAGCGGGTCGACGATGATCAGACACTCACCAGGTACGCGCAGCGGTACACGACTCGTCGCGAGAACGGACACGCCGGGGCACCGCTCCAATAGCGTGCGGACCAGCCGCGCGCTCTCGTCGACGTGATGTTCGCAATTGTCGAGAACGATGAGCGTGTCGCGGACGGCGCAGGCATCCACGATTGCAGTGAGCGGATCATCTCGCGCTGCCCCCACGATCCCGAGCGCGTTTGCGGCCGCGTGCACGATCGCCGAGGCGTCGCGGATTGGCGCGAGCTGCACCCACCAGGCCCCATCGCACCGGAATGACTGAACCGAGTGAGCAACTTCGAGGGCCAATCGAGTCTTGCCGACTCCGCCGTAGCCGGAGAGCGTGACGAGTCGCGAACTCGAGAGCGCGGTCAACGCTCTTTCGAGGTCATCGCCACGACCGATCAACGCGGTCAGTGGTATCGGCAGGTTGCCCAGCATCCCGCGCGTTTGCGTCGGCCGGGGGAACTCCGTACGCAGTCGCGGGTGGATGACCTGGCGCGGTCGCTCGACCCCGGACACACCCTTCAATGCGATCTCGCCGAGCTGCGCGAGATCGATGTTCGGGGGCAACCGTTGCTCGGCCGCCAGATGCGCGGAAGCCTCCGAAACGAGGATCTGGCCGCCGTGCGCTACGCCCATCAATCGTGCCGCTCGCGTCACGGAGCGGCCGAAGTAGTCCCCGGCTCGTCGCTCTGCTTCGCCCGTATGGATACCCATCCGTACTTCGAGCACCACCGCGCCGCGATCGCCGCCGGAAAGCTCCGTCAGCTCGAGTTGTGCAGCAACTGCGGCTTGGATAGCACCGGGGACACTCGGGAACGCCGCCATCACGCCATCGCCGGTGTGCTTCACGAACTCGCCGTCCGCCGCCGCGATCTCGCGGCGCATCAGCTCGTCGTGTTCCGACAGCGCCAAGCGCATAGCGCCGGCATTGGCATCCCAATGGCCGCTGCTATTGACGATGTCGGTGAACAGAAACGTCACCGCGTCGATCGCCGTGTCCCGCATGTGGTCCGGAGACGCTACGTCAGCCGACTCCATGTCGCCAGAATACCGCGACAGTCGGAATCAGCGCAGGTGGCCGGAGCTTTCGCGTTATGGGAGGATCCCGCGGTGGACTGCTCCGACGCGACTCTGGACCTCGCTCGGCAGCGCGGTGATCCGCTCGCCGACGAGCTCGTCCAGAAGATCTTCGCGAACGGCAGTGTCGATCGGGTCAACGAGCTCATGCGGACGCTCGTGCACAATGACGATCTGATCCCGACGGCACTGCCGGACGAGGTCGAGGAGTATCTCGCGACCAACCTGTTGCCGAGCAACGTCGATCGAGCACGGATTGAACGATCGGAATCGTTCTTCCAGATCTGGGGACTGCAGATCTCGATGTGTCTGTTCTGTGCGTCATTGCCCTCGGCCTATGCGGCTGCGGACGGTGTCAAGGTGCTGTTCGAAACCGCACGCCTGCAAACTGACGCGCGACGCCGCGTGTTCGAATCCGGCCAATTCCTGATGGACGTGATGAAGCCCGGAGGACTCGCACCCGGTGGCGACGGTATTCGGACGATTCAACGCGTTCGCCTGATGCACGCGGCGGTCCGCCAGTTGATTCTTCACGACGGCGCGTGGGATACGAGGCGGTGGGGAGTGCCGATAAATCAAGAGGACCTGGCCGGAACGATGCTGTCGTTCTCGTACGTTCCCGTGGAGCCGATGGCCCGCCTCGGGATCGATGTCACTCCCGAAGACATGGGTGACTACATCTACACCTGGAACGTGGTGGCGGGGATGATCGGATTGCGTCCGGAACTACGACCCGACGATCTGGAGGACGCGGCGATGCTCGTCGCCGCGATTCGTCGCCGCCACTACCGCAGTTCTCCCGAAGGCGCGGCGATGACCGCCGCACTGGTGGAGCTCCTCGAAGAGCTGACGCCGCATCTCGGACGTCGGCGAAGCGGTCCGGCGCACGTGCGGGGGCTCGGTCGACTCGTGCCGGTGGTGATCCGTCATCTCATCGGTGACGAAACCGCCGACCTCATTGCCGTGCCGAGGGCACGAACCCGTTGGCGCTCGATGTTCGCGCCGTTGTTCACGTTGATTCGACGCCTAGAGTCCGAGACCGAGCACGACAAGCGCGTCAAACGATGTATAGAACCCTTCGCGCGCGCCGTTTTGGTCGGAGCGTTCGACGCTGAGCGCGGCGGGATCCGCGCGCCGTTCGCCATCCCCGACACCCTTGCGCGCACTTGGGAATTGTCGAGGTGATCGTGCCCCTTGGCGTCCTCGCGGCGCAGACCTATTCGCATTGGGAAACCTTCTGGTATGTCGGCGGTTTCGTCGTGTGGGCGCCCGCGTACATCGCGATCGTGATCATCGCGGTGCGAAAACGCCGGCTCGAGATCCCGGTCATCGCGGTGACGGCGAATGTCACCTGGGAATTCCTCTGGGGCTTCGTGTTCCGGCAGAACATGGGACCGGGCTTGCAGTGGGTCTACCGCGGGGCGTGCATCCTGGATCTGCTCATCTTGTTGGCGGTGTTCCGGCTCGGTCGCACGCAGTCACTCGCGCCGATCTACGCCCGCTATTTCAACGTGGTCGTCGTCGCGTTGCTCGCGGGTTGGATCGCCTTCTACTGGTCGTTGCACTCGAGCAACTACGACCTCCCACTGGGCAGTATGTCTGCGTACCTCGACAACATCCTGATGTCGGGTCTGTATATCTGGTTCGTGATGACGCGCGCCGATCCGCGCGACCTGTCGTTCACCGTTGCGTGGTCGAAGGGACTCGGTACCGGAATGGTGTCGGTGTTCGTGTTCATGGAGTATCCGGACAACGCCTTCATCAAGACGCTCGCGGTGATGGTCGGCGTACTCGACTTCGTGTACCTGGTAGCGCTCGCTGTCCGACTGCGTCAGTACCGAGCCGCGGTCGGAGGTGAACCGCAACCAGGCACCGAGCCTCCCGGGGTGGTCGTCGACCTGACGCGCGACGGCCAGGACCAGAAGGTTGGGCATCTCCGGCGTCGTTGACGGCGCCGCAATACCCGAAGTTGGGAGGCTTCTCGAACGTGGGTCAGGCGCGTTCGTCGGTCGCATGGTCGGGAAGGCCATCGAAGTACTCGTCGAGTACCTGCTGGAATCGCGTCTCGTCGGGCATGGCCCGCATGAAGAGTGTCATCGACGAGTGCAGTTTCTGCGCGTCGACCCCGCCGAAGATCTGCTCTGCGGTTCGGCCGTGCACGTTCGAGAGAGTCTCTGTGCATTCGATGAGCCGTGGACCGAGCACGGGATGCTGAAGATATGCCGTGGCTTCCTCCAGTGACGAGATCGCGAACTCGTTCGATATCGCACTCCGTCCGAGACCGGCAATCTGGGGAAACACGAACCACATCCAGTGGGTCGCCTTACGACCGCGGCGCAACTCGTCGAGAGCGTCGTCGTAGATACCGTCTTGGTTCTGCGCGGTAACGAAACGTTCGAGGTCGAAGGGATCGTCGAGCGTCACCTCTCGTTTCTACCCGGAACCGAGCGAAACCCGTCCGATATGAGGTGTGCGTCTACGATTGCCGGCAAGGGGCCGAAAGTCTTCGAGCGAAAGCGACAGCCAAACATGCCTGATTCCATTGGTGAAGACGACGGCCGCTGCGGAACAGGCTGCTGCGAAGCGACAACGACTCGCTGCTCTCGCGGAGCTTGCCGACGCGACCGAGTTTGCGCCTCCAGGGACAGGCAATCGCACGCGCAGTTAGCGCCGGCGTAAATAGGCGCGTTCCAACGCATATTCGCGGTCGACACCGGGCTCGAAGCCCGAAGTAAGGAGCGTCGACGCCGTGATCGGGCGTCAACCGAAGTAGGGGAGTGCGCCGCGGCGGTCATCGAGTCGGGAAGTCCGAAGTGCGGGGGCGTCGACATGACCTTTGGTGACAGCCCGAAGCTGCAGCACGAACGGACCCGCGCCTTTGAAGTCCTCCCGAAGCCACTTGTCGGCATCGACGCTGAGGGCGCCTCGGCAGGTGCAATGTGGAGGAGGGGACGAGCAGGTGAGACGACCCCTCACGAGGGAGGGACTTCAGATCCACGGCCGGCCATGCGTCAGGGCCGGGCAAGTTCAACCAGACCTGTTTTTCGCGTGTACTCGACCAGCTCGGCTCGCGTCCGGCGACCGAGCTTCCGCAGAATGTGGGCGCGACGCGCCTCGGCTGTTCGAAGGCTTGTGCCGCGCAGGCGCGCGACCTCCGTGTTGGTGTGGCCGAGCGCAAGCAATCGCAGTACCTGCTCCTCCTCCGGCGAGAGTACGGGCATCGTGTCCGGAGGCCGATGCACGCGCGCGATCTGAACTCCCACCGCGGGTTGCAGATAGGTCTCACCGCGAGCGACGGCGCGAATGCCCGTGACCAAATCGGTCGTTGAGGCCGTCTCCAGCAAGTAGCCGTTTGCACCGGCCGCGAGCGCGGCCTTTACATCGGCGGGATCTCCCGTCCGCGTGAAGATCAGGATCGCGCTCTCGGCAAAACACATGCGAAGCCCGGCGATAACGTCGCAGTGAGTTGCGTCCGGCGTATCGATGCCCGTGATAATGACATCGGGTGTGACGTCGGAAGTTCCGGCGTCGCGGACAGTGGCCGCTTGTGCTACAACGACGAGATCGGACTCCTGCTCGATCACCGCGCACAGACCCTCTCGGCACACGGCGCGGCTATCGACGAGCATCAGGTTGACTCGTGGGCCGAGCCTTGGAGTCGTCGAGTCGCTCACGATCCAAGCGTCGCCTTTCATGGTCGAACAAAGAAGAGGACTACGTCCTGGCCTCGCTGGCACAGGCCCCAACGTGTCTATATCAGCGTGTCTATTTCAAGCATGCTCGAAAGCCGCCGGTCGGCATTCTCATGGCGTGGCCGTCCTCGACCCGGTGCTGCGATCCGAGCGAAGCTGCCACCGGCGTCAACTCACGGGACGAACGTCATGACCCAAGAACGCGACGGGCAGGAGGTACCGATCAGAGAGGCGACGTACCCAATAGCCGTCGTGTGTCGTCTCCGCGACCTCAAATCCGCGACTCCACTCCCCACGGAAATGACCCCGGACCTCGACCGACGTACCCGGTGCGATGTCCGGACCCGGTGTGTGATCTGGTAAGCGTTCCATGTTCGCTCGTCTCTGGCGTGAGGGCTGCGTGCCGAGTCGCGCTCGGTCGACGGTCCGCTCGGGAGATGCGCGTTGGAGAACGATTCCCGGCGACCTATTGATCGTGGTCGTGGTTGCAAATCGGCGCACATTGCTGGCGATGGCGCGGTTACCCCCGATGTTCCGGAAAGAGTCGGAACTGACCGGAACGTACTGGGTGGGCAACGGGTAGGCGTCGCACGTCGGTGAGATAACTCGCCACCTCCAACCATGCGCCACGGTGTCAAGTCGCGGGGAGCGACCGCTCAACACCGCGTTGGCGCGCAGTCGCGCCATCAGGGCCCTGGGCATTGTGGACCTTCCGCCGCGATGGCATTCGCGGCACTCGCGCCGAGTCCAGTGTCTCGCGGGCTACGTCGGCGGCGGCCGCGGTACTGCGGTCTTTCCGCACGAAACCGTAGAGAAAGCCGCGAATGTCATTGTTGGTGTGGCGCATGCGGTGGACGCGCGTTTCTCGGGAGAAGTAATCCCATTCCCGACCCGGGAACGTGTCCAGGAGAGCGCAGGAGCTGGAAGCTCGACCCCCTGGACCCCGGAGTCGACATCATGATCACCCCCACCTCGTCCGAGGCCAGGGAGCTCATCGGCCTGGCCGAGCGTATGGGCATCCCGACCGAAGATGCCGTTCGTAGCGTCCTGCAGCACCTGACCAACCAGGAACTGTCCGAGGATCTCATCGTCCCGCGCGTAATTCGTCAGACGAACGAACGGCTAGGCCGGAGTGCAGCCGACCCGAAACCATGCTCTTCGCATCGGTTACTCGATGACGCTCCGGAAGAACCCCGCACTGTTGCCCAACCGATAGAGACGCGCGTCGATTCCGCGGGACACCTCGCGGTATTGGGTGTCGGTCAGCCGTAGGTCGGCGCGGGACTTCTGCACCTCGTCCCACGACGATGATCCCTCGACGTAGATGCAGTCCCAGTCTCGATCGTCGAGTGGCCCGCCGGGTTGCGGGTCCGCGTTGCGTCTTGGGTCGACATAGTGGCGGTTCACCAGCCAGTCACGCAATGTCGGCCAGTCACTACCACCATCGCGGTATTGCTGGATACGGGAGGTGATCTCGCTCATTGCCACTCCCTCGATCGTTCCTCGAGATCCCTACCCCGTCGATGCCTCCTCTAACGTGGGTCGCGAAAGAAGAGCGTCGAGTAGTGATCTGTGCGTGGGACGCCGGGTCGCTCTCGCGATCGGCGATGAGTCGATCGCAGACAATCTGAGTCGCGGTGTGCGACAGCCCTACCGGGACGAACCTTCCCCTCGATAAGAGATGAAGAAGACGGGTTGGCGTATGCCCGGCAGACGGAAGTATTCAACGGTGGCTTCTCAGCTTGCACTCAGGATACGGTTG
>DATCCI010000203.1:0-3319 GCA_036511415.1 Acidimicrobiia bacterium | reverse complement strand
GGTCGGGAGTCGTCGACAAGAGCAGCTGGGAAACGTCGTCGACGCGACGGTGGGCGTGTGCGAAATAGCGTCGCATTCGTCGTCCCGACCACCGGTAGGGACTTCTGGCCCGAGGGCGGAGGAGCAGTTGCGTGTCGATGGTCGACCATGGGCTGATCTCGATCTCGACGGCCGCGATCCGCCGCCCGTGAGCCCCGAGCAGTTGGGCATGGGAGCGCCAGACCGGCTCGCGGTACGTGTCGACCCGCCGGAACGGTTCGTCGAGCCGCAGCGCTCCGTTCTGATCGCCGGACAGGACACTCCCGGGGCCGAACACGGCCGGGTTCGCGATCGTCCGGTTGACGTAGATCGGCGGTCGATCGATGCGGCGTTGCAACACGAACGTCTGCCAGTCGAGCATCATCATCGGGTCTGAAGCTCCTTTCGTCGCCGGCGTCATCAGTTTCGCCCGCCGGTGTTGCGCGCACGCGACACGACCGCGAACTCGACGCGAACGGTCTGTGAGCATGTCCTGACCGGCGGGGCGGTACCTTGATTCGATGACCGACGACTACGCCGCCGTCTTCGCCGCGTTGGGTGCCGCGACCCTCGGGGAGAGCGGCGGCCGGCCGATGGCGCCCCGGGTACGCGCCGCCTGGCGGGGGGCACGCGTCAGCGCGCCCGCGTTCCCGGTCAACTGCAGCACCGCCGACAACCTCGCGATCCATGTCGCGGTGGCGGAGGCGCCGGCGGGATCGGTACTCGTCGTGAATGTCGGTCACGAGCAGGCGCGGGGCTACTGGGGTGAGGTGTTGACAACCGGAGCGGAGGCGCGCGGGCTGCGAGGTCTTGTGATCGATGGTGGCGTTCGTGACGTCGACGCGCTCGAAGCGCACCGATTTCCGGTGTTCTCGACGATGATCGCGCTGCGCGGCGCGACGAAGCAGGAGCCGGGTCGTATCGGAGGCCCGGCGAGCGTCGGCGACGTCGAGGTCGTGCGAGACGACTGGATCGTCGCCGACGCCGACGGCGTCACCGTCGTGTCCAGCGTGCATCTCGACGACGTGCTCGCCGCGGGACGAGCCCGCGCCGAGAAGGAGGAGCACTTCTTCGCGGAACTGCGCGCCGGGCGTACCACGCTCCAGCTGCTCTCACTCGACGACGCGCCGATCGACCGCGACTGACGCGGTGATCGCGCGTCAGCCGACGCGGTGCAACAGGTTGCGGTCGGTGTGCTCGACGACGGCGCCGAAGCGGGCGTGCTCCACCGTCGTGAGCTCGTCGTAGGCCCACGTGCCGTCGTCGTTGACGGCCACGCTGCACTTGTAGTTCGAGGTGCGCGCCGCGGTGGCGAGGAAACGATTCGACAAGACGCCGTAGGTCTCCGAGCCGCACTCGGCGTGCATCGTGAAGTTGGTGGCATCCGGCGCCGCGTCGCCGCCGGCGAGTACGAGGCTGCCGCGCGGCACGACGAAGCACCGGAACACCTGCGCGTCGGCGGCGTCCCACAACCAGTAGCCGACCTCGGTGTGGAACGGGTTCTCTTCGGTGCCGCGCCACGCGGCCATGCGGTAGTCGAGCCCGAACAGGACCTGCTGGCCGTTCTCGACGGGCCCGAACGGCTTCATCGAGGTCTTCTCGCGGTACGGCGTGTCCTTGACCTTGCCTTCGGCGTTGGCGTACGCGAAGTCGAGCCCCTGATCGCCTTCCCATTCGCCGATCAGCGCGGCCAGTGGTCCCCATTCGGCGTTGTCGCTCATGCGACACATGCTATTGCGGCCGATCTCGACGTGCGTGTCCGGTGCTGCCGCTACACCACCACGACGGAGCGGAGTACCTCACCCCGCTCCATCTTGTGGAAAGCGGGCTCGACCTCGTCGAGCGAGATCGTCTCCGAGACGAACTTGTCGAGCGGAAAGCGGCCCTGGAGGTAGAGGTCGATGAGGGTGGGGAAATCGCGCGACGGCAGGCAGTCGCCGTACCAGCTCGGCTTGAGCGCGCCGCCGCGCCCGAAGAAGTCGATCATCGGGATGTCGGGCAGGGCCATGTCGGGCGTCGGCACTCCGACCTGTACGACGGTGCCGGCCAGGTCGCGTGCATAGAACGCCTGCTTCAAGACCTCCGGACGGCCGACGGCTTCCACGCACAGGTCGGCGCCGTTCCCGCCGGTGAGCTCGCGGACCGCCTCGACCGCGTCGACCTTCGACGCGTCGACGGTGTGCGTCGCGCCGAAGCCGAGCGCCCACTCGAGCTTCCGTGCGTCGACATCGATGGCGATGATCGTGCGCGCGCCGGCGAGGCAGGCGGCGGCGATCGCCGCGTTGCCGACGCCGCCGCACCCGAATACGGCAATCGTGTCGTCGCGAGCGACGCCTCCCGTATAGGTGGCGGCGCCGAATCCCGCCATCACCCCGCAGCCGAGCAACCCGGCCGCGGTCGGGTCGGCGCGCCCGTCGACTTTCGTCGCCTGGCCCGCGGCCACAAGCGTCTTCTCCGCAAACGCGCCGATGCCCAGCGCGGGCGATAGCGGTGTGCCGTCGGCGAGCGTCATCTTCTGCGTTGCGTTGTGCGTGTTGAAGCAGTACCACGATCTCCCGCGGCGACACGCTCGGCACTCGCCGCACACCGCGCGCCAGTTGAGCACCACGAAGTCGCCCGGCGCGACGCCCGTGACACCGGGACCGACCGCCTCCACGACGCCGGCGGCCTCGTGGCCGAGCAGGTACGGGTAGTCGTCGCCGATACCGCCTTCGCGGTAGTGCAGGTCGGTGTGGCAGACGCCGCACGCTTGCACGCGCACCTTCGCCTCACCCGGTCCGGGATCGGGAACCACGATCGTCTCGACAGTGACCGGCGCCTGTTTCGCGCTCGCCACGACTCCCCGCACTCGTTCGCTCATACCGCCGAGGCTACGTGGCCATCACGTCGGCGTCACGGTGTTCGGCGGCGTCGCTCCGGCCAAGACGGTCACGACTGCGCTCGTTGCCATCGTGGCCATGCGTGTGCGAGTTGCGTGTGATGCCGAACCGATGTGCGGGAGCAACACCGTGCGCGGCGCGCTCAGCAATCGCGGCTCGATCGCGGGCTCCCGTTCGTACACGTCGATGCCCGCGGCGAACAACCGTCCGTCGTGCAGCGCTTCGGCCAGCGCGGCCTCGTCGACCACGGTGCCGCGCGCGGTGTTCACGAGCACCGCAGTGGGCTTCATGAGTGCGAGCCGGCGCGCGTCGATCAGATGATGGGTTTCCGGGCCGCCCGGCGTGTGCAGCGAGACGATGTCGGCGGCCGCGAGCAACTCGTCGAGGGTCGCGACGTAGCCGGGTTCGTTCGTCGGGCGGCG
>DATCCI010000202.1:0-2531 GCA_036511415.1 Acidimicrobiia bacterium | reverse complement strand
AAGCCCAACCTCCCCGACGTGCCTGATTGCCTGTCAGCGCATCTCTTCGACGCAGCCGCGTGTACGACCCCAACCAACGTGGCGGTGAACATGGCCGGCATGAATGCGGAGCGAGTGGCCGTCGTGAACGCGGGCGGAAGTTACGTCGACGTCGTGCCCTGGGTCTGCACGAACGCATCATGCGCAGTGACCGTCGGCAACCTGCTCGTCTACCGCGACGACAACCACTTGACGACGAAGTACGTCTCGTGGTTGACGCCGGTGTTCGAGACGGCGCTCGACGCGGCGCTGAACAGCAACCAAGGGGTCTCGATCGCGCCGAGCTGACCGTACGATTCGGTTCACAGCGAGCCAGTTGGTGCAGGTCGGCGCCGTGTCGCGAGGTCGCGCTCGACCGTCGGAGTGGTGATGCGCTTGCACGTTCGGCGCGTCGGGTGTAGCCCTTCGGGTTCGGAGGTCGGATCGATCGATCCTCGGATTTCTCGTTGCTCGGGGGAGTCTTCATGCGCAAGGTGTTCTTGGTCGGCATTGTCGTCGCGCTCGTCGCGGCCGCGGCGGGATGCAAGCTGGTGGTCACGCCGACGTCGTCGAACGGTTGGTTCTTCCTCAACGAAGGGACCAACGGCAGCGCGCACTACGTGAACGGGCCGGGCACTCCTCCCGCCGGTCGCGGGAGCGCGCTGTTGACGATCGATAGCTCGGGCCGCGAGGACGTCGCGACGGGCCTGTTCAGCGGGAGAGCGCTGAGCACGGTTACCGCGTTGCAGTACTCGACGTACCAGGCGTTCTCGGGATCACCGAACGAGACGCCGACCCTGCAGTTCGACGTCGACTACGACTCGACCGACGGGAACAACGCGTACCAGGGTCGGCTCGTGTACGTGCCGGCCGCGGCTTCCGCCGTCATCCCGAAGGCGTGGCAGACCTGGGACACGATGGTCGGGGGCGCCGCGTGGTACTCGTCCGCCAGCGGCGGCTCTCTGTATCGGCCGATCGTCGCCAACACCTCTCAAGCGAACCCGCCGTGCGACCAGACCACCTCTTGCACGTGGGCACAGATCTTGGGCGACTACCCCAATGCGCGCATCCGGCCCACGGTGAACAGCCTGCCGGGTCTGCTCCTCGTCCGCGCCGGGGGTCCGGTGACGAGCGGGTTCGTGGGCGCGACCGACGACGTCATCGTCGGGATCGCCGGGAACAACGTCGAAACGAACTTCGAGCCCGGCGACGGGAACCAGGTCATCAACCAGTCGGACGCGGCCTCCCGCGGGTTCGCCTTCGCGCAGGAAACGCCGAATGGCAGTGGAGCCTTCGTCAACGGGCCGAACGGCTCGGACGGCTCGGGCAGCGCGCGGCTCACGGTCGACGCGACGGGCGGTGAGGCGCTGGAGAACGGTCTCTACGCGGGGACGCGGTTCGATCACCTCAGCTTCTTGTCGTACAAGACCTACCAAAAGGCCGTCGGGACCAACGCGACGACGCTGCAGCTCGACGCCGACTACGACTCCACCGATGCCAGCACCGCGTTCCAGGGCCGCGCCGTGTTCGAGCCGAGCCTGTCAGGACAGGGCCCGGTGACGAACGAGACGTGGCAGACCTGGAACCCGCTCACGGCACCGTCGGGTTGGTGGCAGACCGGCACCCCAATCGTCGGTGGGGTCAACGTCGCGCAGGCCTGTACCGAGGCGAGTCCGTGCTCGTTCGCGGAACTCCTCGGCGCGTACCCGGACGCCGCGATTCGCCCGATCACCGGCCAGCTCGGCGGGCAACCGATCGCCGGCGGGATCTGGCTCAAGGCCGGAGCCGGCTGGGCACCGGGCTTCACGGGCAACGTCGACTCGCTGACGACGGCGGTCAACGTCGGTGCGGTCAACGGCACCGCGACCTACGACTTCGAGCCGTAGCGGCCGCGCGCGTCGGTGTCTCGCGCCCGTGCCGACGGTCGTCAGGGGCTTGCCGGACCCGCACCGGCGCTGGGACCTACGGTGAGATCCCTTCCCGACGCGAAGATCGCCGACGTTCCGGCCGATAGAGAGATGTGGACGTGGATTCCCGCCCCCAGCCCGCGCCCGGCGACACCTCGCCCGCTCGCAGCGGCGACACGGGCGTCATGCCCCGGCGGCCGGCGCACGACGAGGTAGCCGAGATCGGCGCGCGGGTGGGAGAGATCGTCGCCGCGCCACCGGGCCGATCCGCCGAGAGGCCGGCCGACGACAGCCCCGCCGACGACTCCGGCCCGGGACGCCCGGTCGAGGAGGCGTCGAAGCACATCTTGCTCGGCCCGGCGTTGGCGACCGTCGACCGGCTCCAGTCCCGCCTCGGGAAGATGCTCGTGCATCGCGGCCTCGTCACCCAAGCTGAGCTCGACCAAGCGCTCGAACGTCAGCGAGAGACCGGCGAACGCCTCGGTGAAGCGCTCGTTGCCATCGACGCGGTTGCAAGCGGCGATGTCGCACGGGTGCTGGCCGAGCACTTGCGGCTGCCGTTCATCGACCTCGGCGACGATGCCGCCGATATGACTCTCGTCGGAG
>DATCCI010000201.1:0-7644 GCA_036511415.1 Acidimicrobiia bacterium | reverse complement strand
AGAAGGGGGATTGCCAGGCGCTGCGCCCGAACCGGCCCGAGCCGCCGAAATGCAGGAAAGAAAAGATGAGCATCACCGCGCCAGCGGCCATGATCACAATCTCTGCGGGCGTGGGCGATTGCCGATCAGCCATTGCGTGTCTCCCTCGTGTAAAGAGAAGTGAAACACCTTTCGGGTCACGACCAGGGGATTTCCGTTCCAGAGACGACTTCGACAGCTGGCGATAGGGTGCCGGGCATGAGGGTCGGCGTCCTGGCATCGGGCAGCGGAACCATCCTCGAGGCCCTGCTCGGACGGAAGTTGCCGATCGTCGCGGTGGTTGCCGACCGAACGTGCGGGGCGCTCGAGATCGCTCGGCAGCACGGCGTCGCGGCCGAGCTGGTCGAGCGCAGGGAGTTCGGCCCGGGGTTCGATCGAGTCGCGTACACGCACGACATCGTCGACGTGTTGCATCGCCACGAAGTTGATCTCGTCGCGATCGCGGGCTTCGGAACGATCCTGTCGAAGCCGTTCGTGGACGCATACGGCGGGCGAGCGGTCAACACCCATCCGGCCTTGCTTCCATCGTTCAAGGGCTGGCACGCCGTGCGCGACGCGCTGGAGTTCGGAGTCAAGGTCACCGGACCGACGATCCACCTGGTGACCGAGGACGTCGATGACGGCCCGATCCTGGCGCAGGAGGCCGTACCCGTCCTCGATGGCGATACCGAGGAGACCTTGCACGAACGCATCAAGGAAGTGGAGCGCCGGTTGTACCCCGATGTGATCGAAAGGATCGTGAAGGCCGACGCATGAGCACGAGGACGAAGATCAAACGTGCGCTGGTCTCGGTGTACGACAAGACCGGCCTGATCGAGCTCGCGCAGGCCCTGCACGAGCTCGGCGTCGAGGTCGTCTCCTCGGGCAACACCTCCGCCGCGCTCGAGGCGGCCGGCATCCCCGTCATTCGGGTCGAGGAGGTCACGGGCTCGCCCGAAATGCTCGACGGTCGGGTCAAGACGCTCCACCCGAAGATCCACGGCGGCCTGCTCGCCGATCTCGACAACGAGAGCCATCGTCGCGACCTCGACCTCTACGGGATCCGCCCCTTCGAGCTCGTCGTATCGAATCTCTATCCGTTCGAAGCGCGGCCGGACATCGAGACCATCGACATCGGCGGCCCGGCCATGACGAGAGCGGCCGCGAAGAATCACGCCTGGGTCACGATCGTCACCAGTCCCGATCAGTACGGGCCGCTCCTCACCGAGTTGCACGCGAACGACGGCACGGTCGGTCCCGAAATGCGCGCGGCCTTCGCGCTCGCGGCCTTTGCGCGCACCGCCGCCTACGACGCCGCGATCGTGCAGTGGCTGCAAGGAGACGAGCTCTTGTCCGAGCACTTGTTCGTCGCGCTCGAGCGTGCCGACGAGAAGCTGCGCTACGGAGAGAACCCGCACCAAGACGGTGCGCGGTATCGTCGGGCCGGGACCACGAGCTGGTGGGACGGCGTCGAGCAGCACGGAGGGCTCGCGCTCTCCTACCTCAACTATTACGACACCGACGCGGCCTGGAAGCTCGTGCACGATCTCGGCGACGGCCCGGCGTGCGCGATCATCAAGCACGCCAACCCCTGCGGCGTGGCGCTCGACGACACGCCGGCGGCGGCCTACCAACGCGCGCTCGAGTGTGACGAACGATCGGCCTTCGGCGGCATCGTCGCGCTGAACCGGCCGATCGACACCGCGACCGTAGAGCGGATGGTCGCGGGCCCCCAGGCGGACGTTGTCATCGCGCCGGGTTTCGCGCCCGGCACGATCGATGCGCTCCAGAACAAACGCCGGAACACGCGCGTCCTCGAGGCGACCGCGCCCGGCACCGAGCGGCTCGACTTCCGCCAGATCTCCGGCGGCTTCCTGGTCCAGGACGCGCACCACTTCGCCTCGTCCCGCAACGATTGGCGAGTCGTCACGAAGGTGGCGCCGACGCCCGAACAATGGCGCGACCTCGAGCTCGCGTGGCGCATCTGCGGGCACGTGAAGTCGAATGCGATCGTGCTCGTCAAGGACGGCCAGGCCGTCGGGATCGGCGCGGGCCAGCAGAACCGGGTCGAGTCGGGCGAGATCGCGGCCAAGAAGGCCGGGGGCCGCGCGCGCGGCGGCGCGGCCGCGAGCGACGCCTTCTACCCGTTCGAAGACGGAGTCGAGGCCGCGGCCGGCGCGGGTGTCGCAGCGGTGATCCAACCGGGAGGTGCGATGCGCGACGAGCAGGTGATCGAGCGCGCCGACGACCTGGGGTTGGCAATGGTGTTCACGGGCGAGCGTCACTTCCTCCACTGATGGCGGCCACACTTCTCGACGGGAACGTCTTGCTGGAGACAGTCAAGGACGACCTGCGCGTGCGCATCGGACGACTTGCCGAGCTGGGCATCACGCCGGGGCTCGGCACCATCCTCGTCGGCGACGATCCTCCGAGCCACGCGTACGTGCGCCTGAAGCACGACGATTCCGCCGAGATCGGCGTGCGGTCCGTGCACACCGAGTTGCCGGCAACGGTCACGCAGCAGCAGCTGCACGCGGTCATCGACCGCTACAACCACGACCCCGACGTCGACGCGTACATTCTGCAGGTGCCGCTGCCGGAGCACCTCGACGCCGAGGCCGCCCTTCTCGCGATCGATCCGGCCAAGGACGCCGACGGGTTGCATCCCGTCAATCTCGGCAAGCTGGTAATGGGGGTCGCCGGCGCGCCGCGTCCGTGCACACCCCTCGGCATCCAGGCCCTGCTCATGATGTACAAGGTCCCGATCGAGGGCCAGCACGTCGTCATCATCGGGCGCGGGCTCACGATCGGCCGACCGCTCGCGAACCTCCTCTCGCTCAAGGAGACGAACGCGAACGCGACCGTGACCGTGTGCCATACCGGCACCCATTTCCTGCCGCAGTACACGAAGGAGGCCGACATCATCGTGGCGGCGGCGGGTCGGCCCTCGATCCTCACCCCCGACATGGTGCGACCGGGTGCGGCGGTCGTCGGGCCCGGAGCGACGATGCAGGGCCGGCGAGTCGTGCCCGATGTCGACGAGTCGTGCGCGGAGGTCGCAGGCTGGATCACGCCGCGCCTCGGAGGCGTCGGCCCCACGACGCGGGCAATGCTGCTCCGTCAGACGGTAGAAACTGCCGAGAGGCGTGCGACGCCGGGAGGGACACGATGACCGCTGCTCCACAGGCTGCCCCACACTGCGCAGTGTGCGGGACTCCGGTTGCGCCGGACGCGCCGCGTTGTCCCTCTTGCGGGCTGTCGCGCCCCGCGGCCCAGGGCGGGCGCGTCCTCGGCCGGCACGGCTTGTGGATGATCGCGGCGGCCCTGCTCGCCGTGTACGTGGTCGTGCTGCTGATCGTCAGCGCTGCTCGCTGAAGCCGCTGAATTCGTCCCCCGGGCGTCCCGGGACCGAAGATCAGGGTGGAGGGTTTGCCCGTGTTGCTGGCCGAGCTGAACGTGCGTCACACCCGCCGGCACATGCCGACGCGCCGGGTCGCGCTCGACGGCGCGTATCTCCCGGCCTCGGGTCCCGCCCACGGCGTCGCGCTGCTCGCCGCGCTCGTCGCGACCAACCTGCCCGCGCTCGAGCCGGAGCAACGCGAGCTGCTGGCGCGCCTGCTCCACGACGCGCGCCGCGGACTCGCGATTCCGCGGATCGCGCTGCGCCACCGACTGCAGTACGACGTGCACGGCCTCGACCGTTCGCGCCACCGGATGCTCGGTGAGGACGGGCATCTCGTGGTGGAGCTCGATGTCCACGGCGCGCCGACGCCGCAGATACTCGGTGCGGTGATGGGCGCCGCGTCGTTGTACTCGGAAGCGCGCACGACGGCGCTCGACGCGATCCGCAGGGTGATGAACGGGCGCTGGGACGGTCTCGCGCCCGACGTGGAGCTGCGCGTCGTGGCCGAAGCCATGTGGAACGGGATCCGTCCCCCGCTCGCTGCCGCGGGCGAGTGGCGGCCGGGCGGTCCACCCGAGGAGTTGTTGTGGAGAGGGATCGGTCCCGACCAGCGCTGGGCGATGGAGGTGCTGGGCCTGCGCGCGGGGATGGACCTCGAGCGCGACGACGTGAATCGGCGGTTCCGGCGCCTGCTGCGCGACGCCCATCCCGACAGCGGTGGCGCCAGCGCGAGCGCGGCGTCGCGCATCGCCGAGCTGACGGAAGCCCGCACCATCTTGATGTCGGTCGCCGTCGATTCGGTAGCGGCCGAGGGCTAGCGGGCGGCTAGCTTCGGCACCGTGAAGAACCCCGTTCGAGTCGCAGTGACCGGCGCCGCCGGTCAGATCGGTTACAGCCTCGTCTTCCGGATCGCACGCGGCGATCTGCTCGGGCCCGACCAGCCCGTCGTGTTGTCGATGCTCGAGATCACGCCCGCGCTCGGCGCCCTGAACGGGGTCGTGATGGAGCTGATGGACTGCGCGTTCCCGCTGCTGCACGGAGTCGAGACGAGCGACGACGCCCCGCGCGCGTTCGAGGGCGTGAACTACGCGCTGCTGGTCGGGTCGCGACCGCGCACCAAGGGCATGGAACGCAAGGATCTGCTCGAGGCCAACGGTGCGATCTTCACCGTGCAGGGCAAGGCGCTGGCGGCCGGTGCCGCCGACGACGTGCGCGTTCTGGTGGTGGGCAACCCCGCGAACACCAATTGCCTGATCGCGATGCGCAATGCCGGGTCGGTGCCGCGCGAGCGCTTCACCGCGATGACCCGACTCGATCACAACCGGGCCAAGGCGCAGCTCGCCGCCAAGACCGGGGCGCAGGTCGCGTCGGTGACGAACATGACGATCTGGGGTAACCACTCCGCCACGCAGTATCCCGACGTGTACAACGCCCGGGTCGACGGAAAGCCGGCGAGCGATCTCGTGGAACAGTCCTGGATCGAGGGCGAGTTCATTCCGACGGTGCAGCAGCGGGGTGCCGCGGTGCTCGAAGCTCGGGGTGCGTCGTCGGCCGCGTCGGCCGCGTCGGCCGCGCTCGATCACGTGCGCGACTGGGCACTCGGCTCCCCGAAGAGCGACTGGGTCAGCATGGCCGTGTGCTCCGACGGTTCCTACGGCGTGCCCGAGGGTCTGATCTCCGGGTTCCCGTGCACGACCGAGAAGGGAGTCTGGAAGATCGTTTCCGGTCTCGACGTCAACGACTTCTCGCGCGGCCGCATCGATGCGAGCGTCGGTGAGCTGGGCGAGGAGCGCGACGCGGTCGGCGAGCTCGGGCTGATCTGAGGTCTCGTCGGTATGAGAGCGTGGTGCCAGCCGAGCCCGTACGGGGAGGTGACCGTCGTCCTCACCGACGACGGCGTGCACGAGATCAGCCTCCCCGGAGACGAGCAGCCCGACATCAGGATCTCCCGACCGATCGACCGGGCCGGTCGCGAGGTCGCCCGCCAGCTCGACGAATGGTTCGCGGGCCGGCGCCGCGCCTTCGACCTGCCCCTCGATCTTTCCGAGATCGCGGGCTTCCGGCGGGCGGTGCTGGACACGCTCGTGCGAGAGGTGCCGTGGGGTGAGGTCGTCTCCTACGGCGAGCTCGCGGCGATGGCAGGAAAGCCGCGTGCCGCGCGGGCGGTCGGCAGCGCGATGCGCACCAACCCGATCCCGTTCGTGATCCCGTGCCATCGGGTGGTCGCGGCCGGCCACAAGATCGGCGGCTACGGCGGCGGCCGAAACGCGGTGGCGCTCAAGCGCGAGTTGCTGGCGCGCGAAGGGGTTTCGACACTTCGCTGAAGAAGTCGTTGCCCTTGTCGTCGACGACGACGAACGCGGGGAAGTCGCGCACCTCGATCTTCCAGACCGCTTCCATTCCGAGCTCGGGGTACTCGAGCACATCGACCTTGGTGATGCAATCCTGGGCGAGACGCGCCGCGGGGCCGCCGATCGAACCGAGATAGAACCCCCCGTGCTCCTTGCACGCGTCGGTGACGGCGCGCGACCGGTTCCCCTTGGCGAGCATCACGAGCGAGCCACCGTTGCGTTGGAACAGATCGACGTAGGAGTCCATGCGCCCGGCGGTCGTGGGTCCGAACGAGCCCGACGCGTATCCGGCGGGCGTCTTCGCCGGTCCGGCGTAGTAGACGCAGTAGTCGACGAGGTACTGCGGCATCCCGGCACCGGCATCGAGACGCTCCTTGATCTTGGCGTGCGCGATGTCCCTCGCGACCACCATCGGGCCGTTCAGCATCACGCGCGTCTTCACGGGATAGCGCGACAACGTCCGGCGAATCCCGGCCATCGGCTGCGTCAGGTCGATCCGCACGACCTCGGCCGACTCGAGATCGTCGTGGGTGATCTCGGGCAGGTAGCGCGCGGGGTCGGTCTCGAGCTGCTCGAGGAACACGCCTTCGGCGGTGATCTTGCCGAGGGCCTGGCGGTCGGCCGAGCAGGAGACTGCGAGCGCGACCGGACACGACGCGCCGTGACGCGGGAGGCGGATCACGCGCACGTCGTGACAGAAGTACTTGCCGCCGAATTGCGCGCCGATCCCGAACGCCTGGGTCAGCGCGAGGACGTCCGACTCGAGCTCGCGATCGCGAAACCCGTGCCCGAGCTCATTGCCGGACTCGGGGAGGGTATCGAGATAGCGGGCCGACGCGAGCTTCGCGGTCTTCAGCGCGAACTCGGCCGACGTGCCGCCGATCACGAGGGCGAGGTGATACGGCGGGCACGCCGTGGTGCCCAGCGTGCGCAACTTGTCGTCGAGCCAGGTCATCAGCGACGACGGGTTCAGCAACGCCTTCGTCTCTTGGAACAGCAGGCTCTTGTTCGCCGAGCCGCCGCCCTTCGCCATGAACAGCAACTTGTACGCGTCGCCGTCGACGGCTTCGATCTCGATCTCGGCCGGGAGGTTCGTTCCCGTGTTGCGCTCCTCGTAGACGGTGATCGGCGCGAGCTGTGAGTAGCGCAGGTTGTCCTCGTTGTACGTACGGAAGATGCCGCGCGAGATCGCCTCGCGGTCGCCACCGCCGGTTAGGACCAGCTCCCCCTTCTTCCCCTTGACGATCGCGGTTCCCGTGTCCTGGCACGACGGGAGCACTCCACCGGCCGCGATGCACGCGTTCTTGAGCAGCTCGAGCGCGACGAAGCGGTCGTTCGGCGACGCCTCGGGATCGTCGAGGATCGCGCGCAGCTGGGCGAGGTGGCCGGGCCGCAACAGGTGCGCGATGTCGAACATCGCCCGGCTCGCCAGCAGGGTGAGCGCCTCGGGATCGATCTGTACGAACGAGCGGCCCGCGGCGGAGAAGGTCGAGACGTGATCGGCGGTGAGCAGTTGATACGGCGTGTCGTCGGCGCCGATGGGCAACAGCTCCTGATACGCGAACTCGGGCATGGCCAGAAAGTACCGTGCAGCGAGGAGGATCTCATGACCGAGTCCGGCTACCGCGTCGAACACGATTCGATGGGGGAGGTTCGTGTGCCCACCGATGCCCAGTGGGGCGCACAGACCCAGCGCGCGATCGAGAACTTCCCGATCTCGGGGCGACCGCTTGCCCCGGCCCTGGTGCACGCGCTCGCCCTGATCAAGGCCGAGGCGGCCCGCGTCAACCAGCTCGACCGGCCGACGAAGGAAGCGATCGCGGCCGCGGCCGAGGAGATCGTGAGCGGTGCGCACGACGACCAGTTCCCGAT
>DATCCI010000200.1:0-3398 GCA_036511415.1 Acidimicrobiia bacterium | reverse complement strand
GCCCGCGGATGGGACGCCGACACCGACGTCTTCTTCACGACCGACCACGGCGAGCTGCAGGGCGACTACGGGCTGATCTTCAAGGGACCGTTCCACACCGACTCGTTGATGCGGTTGCCGATGGTCTGGCGGCCGGCGCCGGCGGCAGGAGTCGCGGGCGGAAAGGAGATCAGCGAGCCCGTCGGCCAGCTCGATCTCGCGCCGACGTTCTGCGAGATCGCCGGCGTCCCCCAGCCCGACTGGATGCAGGGCGCGCCCCTGCCGACGGCACCCGGGTCGGGTCGCGAGAGGGTGCTGTGCGAGTGGGACTCGCAGTTTCCCGGCTACGGCATGCACCTCCGGTCGATCTACCGCGACGGCTGGCTCTGCACGGCGTACGAACCGTCGACGGTCGGCGAGCCGAACGGCCTCGAGGAGTTCTTCGCCGCGACCGGAATGTTCGGCGGCGGCATCGGGCCCGTCAGCTCCGTCGCGTACGAGGGGACCGAAGGCGAGCTGTACGACGTCGAGGGCGACCCACACCAGTGGGAGAACCGCTGGAGCGATCCGGGGTGCAAGGCGGTGCGCGAAGACCTCGTCGCCGACCTCTACGACAGCCTGCCCAAGGATCGCACGGTCTTGAAGGTCGAGCGACCGGCGTAGTCGCGTCCGGGCGGGCGATCAGAGCAGGGGCGCGGTGTCTTGTTCGAGCGGGGCGTTCTGTTCGAGCGGAGCAACGCGGATGCGCCCCGGCCCGGCCGCCTTCGCCTGGTACATGGCGTGGTCGGCTCGACGCAGGATCTTCTCGGCCGACTCGTCGGGTGTGCCGGTCGCGATCCCGACGGCCGCGCTCAACGGGAACTTCGTGATTGATCCGACCTGGACGATGCCGGCGATGATCCGCTCGGCCACGACCCGCGCCGCAAGGGTGTCGGCGCCCTGCATGATGGCGAGGAACTCGTCTCCGCCGAGGCGTCCGACGGTCACTCCGCTGCGCACGGCCGAGGCGATACGCGACGCGACGTCGCTCAGTACCCGGTCGCCCTGCTCGTGGCCGAGGGAGTCGTTGACCTTCTTGAAGCCGTCGAGATCGATGAACAGCACGGTCACGTCGACGCGCTCTCGCTGACCGAGCTGTTGGATCAACGCGGCGCGGTTCGGCAATCCGGTGAGCTGGTCGACGTTCGCCCGGTGCTGGAGCTGGGCCTCCAGCGCTCGTTGCTCGGTCACGTCGCGCAGGTTGAGGACGAGCGACTTGTCGTGCCGCAGCGTCAGGCGCGCGTAGACCTGGCGTTGTCCGCGCAACTCGTTGGTCAGACGCCACTCGCAGCTGACGTAGTCGGAGAGGGTGAGTGTCTCGTGCGCCCGGGCGATGTCCGCCGAGGCGTCGGCGCCGAGCACATCGCGGATGTGCAACCCGATGCACGCCGCGGCAGTGCACCCGACCATCGATTCGATCCCGGGGCTGACGTACTCGATGCGCAGGTTCTCGCTGACCAGCGCGATCACGTCGGCGGCATGTTGCACGAGATCCCGGAAGTACGAACGACCCTCCTCGATGCGCACCGCGGCGTCCTCCGCGGCCTTCGCGGACACGCCGAGGGTGCGCACGATGAGCGCGAGACAACACGTCGTCGCACCGGCGAGCGCGTGCGAGGTGGACGGCTGCATGATCGATGGCGCGAGCCCGAGCTCGATCGCGATCTCGCCACCGAAGACGGCGACCATGCTCCACACGAGTCCGGGGCGCCACGCTCGCGAGCCGTGCACGCGCATCGCGTCGGCGATGGCGATCGCGTACGCGATGACGAGCAGTGATCCCCAGCCGGTCGCGTACACGACCCATGCCGTGCTGATCGCGGCGACCGCCGCGCGGAGTTGCATTCCCCAGAAGGGCGTGAGCCGCCCCTCGACCGCGATGACGATCGCGTTCGAGATGCTGCACGCGCCCAACAACGCGATCAGGAGCCAGAGCGGCGTCGCCGAGATCAGGCGAGCTCGCTGCAGCCACAGGATCGCGAAGGCCGCGACGGGACCGGCCGCGAAGACCACAACGGACGCGCCGAGGAGTCGCCTGCCGCCGTCGTTGCGTGTCACCCGAGATGTATCGGGCGCGGCTCCCGCCAACCTGACGCCCGGGCCCGGCCAAATCGGTCAATGCGTCCGGCGAAATTCTCCTTGCCACGGAGAGTGGTGTTGGTGTTCACTATTCGGAACGGGGGGCGGGGTGGGTTGGCAGTCCTCGGCGTGAGGTTCGGGCGGAGTCACGCCGAGGTTTGCCGCCCCTCGTTTTTTTTCGACCGGCGCGACGATGCCTCCCGGCGGGGTTGGGAGGCATCGTCAGTCTGGGATGAATTCGCCGACTGGGAGTGGCGGCGAACCGCGTCCGAGGCCGAGTAAAGCCGGGTGTCTTGTGCTGAGCAAGTGTCGCGCCGTTGATACCGGCTCAACGGCCTGCCGGGGCGGCGTGGCGCCGCAGGTGCGCGGTTTGCGTCGCGATCGCGCAGAGCCGGCCGTCCTCGTCCCACAAGCGGGCGGGACCGGTCGCGTAGCCGTCGCCGATGTGCCAGGCCTCGATCTCTTGGAGGACCCAGGGCGTCACGGGTACGCGCACGAACCGGATGCCGATCTCGAGCGACAGCACCATGAACATGCCCCCCTTGTCGTGGGGTCCGAGGGCGCGTCCGACGGCCGGACCCAGCACGTCACCGTGGACGGCGAGGCTGAGCAGGTGGGGCTCGGACTCGCGCAAGCGCACCCACGACAGGAAGTGTCCCTTTCCCGGGTCGTCGAGCGGGCTGACGGGCCGCCATTCCGTCTGTTCGTGGAAGTTGATCTGGCCGAAGGGATTCGGTCGCGCGGCCGGGATCTCCACGTCGGCCGGACCCGGGACCTCCGGGAATCGCACCTCTTGATGAGCGAGGTCGGTGTCGTGGGCGGCGCCGAACACGCCGTGCACCCGTAGCGCGGGACCGTCGACGTCGCGGCCATGCACTGCTGGGACGCGCAGATCGGCCGCGACCTGCGACGCGCGCCGGCCGTCGCGCAGCACGTCGACGTCGATGATGATCGGCCCCGCGGGAACCGGCGCGAGGAAGATGGCGTTCGCGGTCACGAGCGACAGGTCGGTCCGGCCGAGCTGCTCCTGCATCGCGCGCAGCGCCGCGTACATCGAGACGCCGCCGAAGATGAACACGACCTTCCACGCCTCGGGCAGATGTGCGTGGAAGCGACCGGGTCGCTCGGGATCGGCGGTGAGTGCCGTGTCGTCGCGGATGTCGCGAGCCATCGAAGCAGCCTACGCTCTGGCCCGTGAAACCTCGCTTGCAGCCGTTGCCGAGAGACGAGTGGGACGACGAGACGCGTGCACTGCTGGGTGACCGCACGCTGAACGTCTTCGCCACGTTCGCCCACCATCC
>DATCCI010000199.1:0-3271 GCA_036511415.1 Acidimicrobiia bacterium | reverse complement strand
CGCCGCTCACGATGCTGCGCAGGCCGAGGTAGCAGGGTCCGCGTAGGACGACGAGCAGCAGACCCGTGGGCCGGTCGTCGAGTTCGTCCAGACGCCCCCCATCGACCACTGCGACCGACGCGGTGCCGGTAGGCGCTGAAGCGAGCGTGAGGTGCTCTGCGACGTCCATCGGCGCGTCGGGGTCACCTGGTGCGCCGAGGCCGAGCAGCGCGGCCGCGCTGTCGACGTCGCGGGCGACAAGCTCGGTCGCCACGATACGCGCCGCGAACAATGCAGCCGCGGCTGCGATCGTGCTCGTGCCGCTTCCACCTCGGGCCCCGACGACCGTGATGGTCTGTGCAGTCATCGCTGAACTCCATTCCGTCGAGTGTCGACCTCAACGGAGGTCTGCACACATGTCTGCACACTCGTCTGCACCGCCGAGAAAACGCACCGGTACAGGGCGAGCGCACTGCTCGCCCCGCACCGGCCATCGGTCCGGCTGGCTTCCCCGACCAGACCGGTCCGAAAAATCATCGAGACACTCCCGTGACCGTGCGATCGGCCGCGTGCGCGGCTGCGAGGTGATCGGGGAGCCGCACGATCTGGCGCGCTGACAACGGCGGGAACATCATCCGGACCGCGTACGTGTCGGAGATATTCGCCAGGCCGAAGTCGACCAGCCGGCTCAACGTTCGCACGATCGGCGCGTGACGCCCGACCCCCGAGCCGAGACCGAGGCTGGTCGCCAACGCGACCATCGAGATGTCGAACCCGTTCGGCTCGGCCTGGAGCCATGCGGCGAGCCGACGCGCCGCGACGACGCACGACGGGCCCAGGATCGGCAGCCAGTAGGTCTCCACGTACACGCTGCGCGCATCGAAGCCGCTCGAGTCGTACGTATCGCACAACTCGCGCACCGGAAGCGGATTGTGCTCGACGAGCCAGCTGCTGGTGTCGAGCGCGACGTGCGGAAGGGGATGCATGAGTACTCCGATCTGAACTCAGATATAATCTGAGATAGCGTGAGGATCAACGAAAATCTGGGCGGCAACGGAGGATTGACACGTCAGTGTCAACGCGACGGACTGCGGTGCTCACGCGTCCGATCGGAACGCTCCCTCGGGGAGCGGCGAATCTGTAACGATTTTGATGTCGCGTTCTGCCGGTTCGCCGCGCTTATCCGTAGCGATGACATTCGATCGCGGTCACCGCGCTTCTCCACTTCCAAGCCCCGAAGAGAGGCCGACCCTCAGCGTTGAGGAAACGGCGGCGATCCTCGGTCTTGGTCGCAACACGGTCTACGACGCGCTGCGTTCGGGCGCGCTACCGTCGGTGCGAGTCGGTCGTCGTTATCTAGTGCCGACCGCTCGGCTCGCCTCGATGCTCGGGATCCGGGAGGACCCCGAGACGACGAGCTCCATCGCTGCGGATGCGCGGCCTACTCGATCGCAGCCGGCTGAGCGCGCGCTGCCTGCCTGAACCCACGACGTCCAGGAGGCTACGAAGTGCGCGGCCGCATCGTGAAGAAGAACAACAACTACTACGTCATCATCGAGGAGGGCATCGACGGGAGCACAGGTCTTCGCCGGCGGACCTCCCATGCCGCCGGGGTATCCCGCCGCGCCGCCGAACACCTCCTGGCGGAGCTTCTGGAACAGAAGCGAACCGACACCTACGTAGAGCCGTCGCGCCTTTCGCTGAGCGAGTATCTCATCGACGAGTGGCTGCCTGCGACGAAGCACGAGGTACGGCGCAGCACCTTCGATGCGTACCGTCGAAGTATCGAGCTCCACGTGCTACCTCGAATCGGAACGCTGAAGTTGCAGAAGCTGCGGCCCGTCGACCTCACGAAGTTCTATGCGGATCTCCTGCATCAAGGGCGGATCGACTCGACGGGTGGACTCAGTCCGAAGACGGTGCACAACATCCATCAGATTCTGCGCAAGGCGCTCGAGGATGCGTTACGTCAGAACTACGTCGTACGCAACGCTGCGGCATCAGCCAAGGTTCCCAGAACCCGAGCGACACGTCGGACCGAGATGCGCTATTGGAACGCGGGCGAACTGCGACAGTTCCTCGACGCTGCGCTCGGCTCACCTCATTTCGCGGCTTGGTATCTGTCCGCGAACACGGGGATGCGGCGAGGCGAGGTGCTCGGTCTCCGGTGGCGCGATGTGAATCTCGACGCCGGACGGCTCGCGGTGCGGCGGGCACTTCTCTCGGTCGCCTACGAGATCGTCGAGAGTGACGCGAAGACGGACCGAAGTGAGCGTGTCGTCGATCTTGACGCGCGCACGGTCAAGGTCCTGCGTGAACATCGGGCGAGGCAGCACGACGAGCGCGATTCCATTGGCATCGGCTACAGAGATTCGGGACTCGTGTTCGCCAAGATCGACGGCTCGCCGATTCATCCGGAGAGTTTCAGCCAGGCGTTCGAACGAAAGGCTCGCTCCGCCGGCGTGCCGCGCATCCGGTTGCACGACATTCGGCACACGCACGCGACGCTTCTCCTTCAAGCCGGCGTCCCGCCCAAGGTGGTTAGCGAACGCCTCGGGCACGCGACCGTCGCATTCACGATGCAGGTGTACGCGCACGTTATCCCGGGCATGCAGGCCGACGCCGCGTCGGCGTTCGGCAACCTCGTCTTTCTCGACGACGAGAACGGTCCTCGGTCCACGAACGACGAAGGTTGAGCACGCACGTGTGCGGTCGAACCGCGTCACGCTCCGCGGTATTCGCGCATGACCTTCGGGTTGTACGGCACCACGCTCACGACGCGAATTCGCGATGTCGGCACCATTTTCGGCACCACTCGGCCCGAAAAACGAGGTCAGCGCCGGTTCGGTGGGGACCGGGACCGGCGCTGACCTGCATGTTCGTTGGTGGCGGGGGCAGGATTTGAACCTGCGACCTTCGGGTTATGAGCCCGACGAGCTACCAGACTGCTCCACCCCGCGGCGGACCAAGCATTGTACGCACCCCGCGCCGCGCGACCAAGTCAAACCCCCGACGAGCGTCGCGGTACCGAGATGCAAGGTCGGCAACGTCGGAGCGCGGCCTCAGGGTGCGGTCGAGAAGCTCGCCGGGCCTTCGGCGTGCGCACCGCGCACCGCGTCGTACGGATCACGGAGGTCGCCGTAGTAGCCGAGCGCGTAGGCGCCGCGTGCGTAGCCCGCGAGGCGCACCAGGTCTTCGGGAAGCTCGCGCGCGACCTCGGGCGGACATGCCAGGTACTGGTTCTCCTCCTGGCGCAGCCACGACAGGGTGTAGCCGACGTTCACCCCGCGCC
>DATCCI010000198.1:0-2123 GCA_036511415.1 Acidimicrobiia bacterium | reverse complement strand
GAGGTGATCGTGCGCGACGACCTCACCGGCCGGCCCCGCGTGCTCGTCGCCCGCTCGGAGTAGGTTCAGGGGGGATGGCTGCCGACGACCAGCTCGACGTCGAGAGCATGCTCGAACGGTTCCGCGAACGCGCCGACGCCGTCCAGCGTCGGCCGTTACCCCCCGTTGCCGGGCCGGAGCGTCAGCAATTCCTGGAACGCGCCCAACTCGACTTCCAGGACTTCGCGATGATCGGCGACGCGACCTGGTCGTTCGTCGACGGCATCCTCACGCTGACGGTCGACCTTCGCCCGAGTTGAACGCGCTCGCTCACAGATGCGCGAGGAACGCGCGGTCGATCGCGACCCACAAGGTCTTCGAGTACGGGTAGAGGACGCCGGGCCCGACCGCCATGAGCGGGACCTCCGCCATCAACAGCGCCACCCACGGGATGTCGGGGATGGTGAGCGCGCTCCAGGTGACCATGACGATCGTGAACAGCATCCCGATGACCATCGTGTTGATCGCGACCGCGCCCACCCAGTAGCCGGGCTCGCGCTCGAAGTGCAGCGCGCAATGAGGACAGTCGGGAACCATCCGGAACCAGCGGTGGAACAGCTTCCCGCCGCCGCACCGGGGACACCGCCTCGTGAGACCGCGCCACAACATGAGCGGGCGAGAGGGTTGCATGGTGCGGTTGCCCATCAATCGCCGATCGTGTTGGTCGACCCGTCGTTGGTGAACTTCGCTCGCCGTCCTTCCCACGGGCTCACCGTCATGTCGCGGAGTACGTCGACGTCACGGGCATTTGCGATGATCCGCCGGCCGTCGTCGGCGAGGGCCGTGACGATGCCGACCGACGGCGTGCCGTCGCGCTCGAACGCGACGGCTGTGGCCTCGATCGTCGCCTCCGTGTCGACGAGTCCGGCCGCGGTCCGGCCTGGTTGCGCGTCGACTGGGGATTGCACGTCGATCCGGCGAAAGGGGCGTGTCGGAGGGCGCGCCGACCACAGCGCCGCCGCGTGCTTGGTGAGGTACCAGCCGAGCGCGGTGGTGAGGCCGACGTCGTCGGGCCGCGCCCGCAGCACGTCGACCATGGCCGCGATCGCATGGGTCGGGTAGTTGTTGACCGGCCCGCCGGCGAAGCCCAGACCGCCGGTCACCGTGAGCGGCCGGGCGTCGCGAGGGCCGATCCCGAGGGCTTTGCATCCGATCTGCACGGCCGACGGGAAGCAGGAATACAGATCGAGGTGCGCGATCTCGTCGATGCCGGTCGCGCCGGCCTCGAGCACGGCGGCCCCGGTCGCGGCAATCGCGGGTGACTCCGTGAGCGAAGATCGCTCGGTGACGAACCACTGGTCGTGAGCTTCCGCGGCCGCATGGAGGAACACGAGCCGGTCGTCGGGAACGCCGGCCGCGCGCGCCGATTCGTACGAGCAGAGCAGCACCGCGGCACCCTGGTCGACGTCGATGTTCGCGCACATCCGCTTCGGATACGGGAAGCAGACCGCGCGATTGTCGGGCGAGATCGTGCGGATCTCGTCAGGTGAGTACGGGGTACGCGACCACGCGTGAGGGTTGCCGGCCGCGACCGCGGCGAACCCCGACCACAGCTCGGCCACGTACCGCTGGTGTTCCTCGATCGTATGGCCGAGCTCGGCGCGCAGCGCGGTCTCGAACAGCGGGTACACCATCGTCGGCGCGACCGCGAGGTGCGCCATCTCGTACTCGCTCGAGCCCGGCGTGTCGTCGCCGATGACGAGCTTGCACGCCGGGTCGTCGCCCGTTTCCCAGTCGAGCTCGACGCGGGGCGGGCGCCGCGCCCGCCAGCGGGTGTGCATGCTCTCGGCGCCGCCGACGAGCACGACGTCACAATCGCCGTGCTGCACCCGGGAAGCGAACTCGTCGATCAGGAGTAACGGGCTGTTCCCGCCGACGGTCGAGACCGCGGTGGTGCGGGGTGTGATGTCGAGCTTGCGGGCAAGCAGCGCGCCCGGGTCCGGGTAGCGCCACGACCCGATGGCAACCACCGCGACGACATCGGCGCGCGCCAAGAGCGAGACGCGGGCACCCGTGTCGGCGTCGGCGGCACGCGCCGCGTCGGCCAGCAGCTCGATCGGCGGCCTGGCCGCTTCGGGAGCGAC
>DATCCI010000197.1:0-5439 GCA_036511415.1 Acidimicrobiia bacterium | reverse complement strand
GCGCGCCCGACGTACGTACGGCCCATTGCTTGGCGCCGCGCCGGACGGTCGCGTACGCGTCGACCACGCCGAGGTTCGGGTACACGCCCATGCCGGTGATGAAGTACGCGTCGGCCTCGTGATCGACACCCTGGTAGATGCAACGGTCGTAGACGTTGCGGTCGCTGCTCGCGACATAGCGCATCGGCAATGCCACTTGGTGAATCGGGTACTCGTCGAGGGGATCGAACTCGAGCAAGCGGGCTCCTAACTCTTGAAGTGTCGATCGAGAACCGTGAGCGGTGCACCCTCGCGCACGGCGCCGAGGCGCGCCCGACCGGCCGCGACGGCATCGGCGTCGGTCGACGCAAGCGCCGGGAGCCCGAAGCCGCTGTACATGACCCGGCGTTCGCGTTCGACAGGCGGCTGCGCCATGTGCATCGTGCAACTGAGGTGCAGCGTGACGTCGCCGGTGCGCGTGGGGAGCGGCACCTCCGGCAGATCGAGCTCGGGCTGGCGGATGCCCGACCACACGAGGGCGCGGTGCGAGCCGGCAAGGACCCACAGTTGGCCCGAGGTGGCGTCGGCGCCGGTGACCGAGATGCCGACGGTCAGGCCGCAACATTCGTAGGAGTGCCGTCCGATCCCACAATCCTTGTGCCACGGGATGTCGGAGATGCCTTCGGTGACGCCGATCGGCTTGAACAGTGCCTCGATTCGGTTGTTCGCACGTTTGGTGCCGAACCGGTGTCCGGCGCCCGCGATCGACGCGAGCGCGAGAAACCGGGTGTCGTCGGTGAGCGCACGGGCGCCGTCGGACTCCCGGTCGAAACCCTGCATGCGCACGAGGCGCGTCTCTCCGTCGGTGGTGCGCGCCCACCAGGAACGGCCGTCGCCTTCGGTGTAGGAAGGCGCGGCGCGGTCCATGTCGGCCGAGATCGCGTGCATCTCCGAGGGCTCGAAGAGTCCTTCGATGTGCAGGAATCCTGCGGTCTCGAGAAAGTGCCGCATCTCGTCGCGATCGTCGTCGGGGCGGAACGCGTGTGTGAGATCGAGCGGGCGCCCCTCGCGGTCGTCGAAGGAGAGCGATCCCGGTGTGTAGATGGGCGTGCCGTCGAGCGCGGCGCGCAGCACGAGCCACCAATCGAGGAGATGGCCGACGTTGCCCGCGAGCTGGTCGAGCGCGCCGGATGCCCACAAGCTCATGAACGTCTGCTGGTCGTCCGCGAGGTCGGCGAGCTGCTCCGAGCCGAGCCTCACGTGCGCCGTCGGGTCGCGGCGCGCGCCACGCTCGATGACAACGCGCCGATCGTCGGCGGTGAGCGTCCACGCATCGGAACCGACTTCCACGACCAGCGGTCTCGGTCGGACGAAGGCCAACGACGGCACGATTGCCGGCGCGTATTCGTCGAGGCGGGCCGGCAGCTCGTCGTCGAAGAACCGCGCGGGGTCGAGCTCGGCGCGGGGACCGTCCACCCGGCTGCGTACGTCGACCCCCATGGCGACCACGCTAGGCGGTGGCGCCGATCCGTAGCGACGAGGCCTGGCTCGCAGGCACGATCGAGGCGGACGGCGGGATCGAGCCTCCGGCGTTCCCGGGCGTGCACAGTCCCGCCGTTCCGGGCGCGGGAAGCGTCGGCGGTTCGGCGAACGCGGGTGGGCCGTCGAGGTCGAGCGAGTCGAGGAGGTTGCTCGCGTTCGCGTCGCGGTACGTCAGCGCGCCGAGATTCCACTTGGTCTCGATCAGCTTCAGGATCGAGGTGTGGTCGTGCACCTGATGCGACACGTAGTCGCGTTTCGCGAACGGCGAGACGATCACGGTGGGAACCCGGAAGCCGTAACGGTCGTACGCACCGGTGATACCCGGCTGGTCCGCGCCGGGCGGGGTGTTGTCGGGCTTGACCGCGGGCGGCGGCGCCACATGGTCGTAGTAGCCGCCGTGTTCGTCGTAGGTGTACACGAGCACGGTGTTCTTCCAGTTGGGACTCTGGAACACGGCGTTGACGACCTTCGAGACGAAGTTCTCGCCGTAGCGGATGTCGTCGTTGTCCTCCTCGGACTCGCCGGGATGGGTGGCGTCGCCGCCGAAACGGGGGTCGACGAAGCTCACGGCGGGCAACGACCCGGCCGCCGCGTCCTTGTAGAACTGGTCGATGAGCGAGACGTTCTTCCCGTACTTCGACGCGTTTCCGAGGATGACGTCGATGCCGGGCAGGTCCGTCGCGTAGTCGCGCCAGGTGATGCCGTGCGCGTGGAGGCGATCGAGGATCGTGCCGTTCGGCGGCGGGAACTTGCTGAGGTTGGACGTCTCGGTGGTGACGGTCCCCGACGCAGTTGCCGCGATGAGGAACCGCCGATTCGGGTAGGTCTGCGCGAGAACCGAGCAGAAATAGCGGTCGCAGAGGGGAAACGTCTTGGCCAGCCCGTAGTAGAAGGGGATGTCGGTCTCGTCCCAGTAGCCCATCGCGACCGGACCGCTGGCCCGCACGAAGCCGTCGTTGCGGCCGTTGTCGAACGAGGTGTGGCTCGCGACCCAATTCTGTCCCGGCGCGCCGTTCAACTGGCACGTCGACGGCATGTGGAACGCGCGCAGCAGCCGGCCGTCGGGCATCGGGTTGGCGTCGAGCGGCTTGCCGCCGGCGTCGAGCTTGAAGCCGTCACCGCGCCCGAGCATGCCGAATCGACCGTCGAACGAGTGGTTCTCCATCATCACGACGACGATGTGCTCGATCTTGGGCAGCATGTCGGTGCCCTCGGGCAGCGTCGGGTTCGGGCGGGATCCGGGCCGGCGCAGGACCTGGGGGATCGTCGACGGCGACGGCGACGGTGTCGAGGTCGACGTGCTGCGGCCGCCGGTGGTCGGTGTCGCGGGTGTGGTGCTCTTCGACGACGACGAGCAACCGGTGAGCTCGGCGATCGCGACGCCGGCGCCCGCCACCGCGATTCCCTTCAGCAACGACCGCCGGCTGACCGGGAGGAGGTGGCTCGTCGCGTCGGGGACTGGCTGTTCGGGTGAGTGCATGGCGACGGTTTACCGCGCTGCGCCCCCGATCGCACGGCGCCGCCCGCCTGTCTTCAGCTCAGGTTCATCTCCGGGCGTCGGCCGGATCTTCGGCGGGCCAGCCGCCGAGCACGACGACGGAGCCGTCCGGCCGGACGAGCCGGGCCGGGACGTGTCGCGCTTCGAGCCAGGGTGGGGCGCCGGCGCCGAGCACGATCGCCGCGGTCGTCGCGACGTTCGCATCGACGCAGGTCGGCGCGGCGACCGTGGCGGTACGCCATACCGGCGCGGCCGGCATGCCCGTGCTCGGATCGACGAGATGGTGCAGGGCGACGGCACCGCGCGTCCAGCGTCGTGCCGAAATGCCGGAGGTCGCCAGGCCGCCGGCGGCGAGGGCGATCGTGGCGCCGGGCGCGTCGACCGGCGCGTCGTGACGGTCGGCGACCCGGATCGTCCAACCCGCGTCGGGCGGCAGACCTGCGATCGAGCAGTCACCACCGAGGTTGACGAGCACGCCCGCACCGGTCGTCGCGGCGATGCGGGTCGCGGCCCGATCGGCCGCGTACGCCTTGGCGGTTGCGCCGAGGTCGAGCTCGACGCCGCGCGGAACCCGAACGCGGTGTCCTACGAAGTCGACGTCGATCGTGCGCCAACCCGCGCTCCGCGCGACGCGTACCCGCAGCGGTGCTCCGTCGGCGGCGACGCTCGCGAAGTCCCGGTCGTAGCCGAGGATGCGCAGCGCGCGTCCGATCGTCGGGTCGACCACCCCATCGGTCGTCCGCGCGGCGGTAAGAGCGACGTCGAGCGCGGCGAGGAACAACGGGGAGACCGCTGTCCACCGGCCCGGGGTCGCGTTCACGCGTGCGAGCTCGGAATCGTCACGAAATCGACTGCACGCGCGATCGATCTCATCGAGCTCTGCGGCCAGGAGCGAGCCGGACTCCTCGCGCGCCGCGGCGTCGGTAACCGCGACGACCACGGTCGTCCCGAGGGCGCGGAACCGCACCGGCGGGGGGAGAGCGCGGCTATGGGGCGGACCTATGGAGGTATGCACGGGCGTATGCATGTCGTGCAGTCTCGGCGCTCGTCCTGAGTCGCCGGTCAGAGCCAGGCAAGGGTTGGGTAGGAATCGCGGGTTTGCCGGAAAGAGGCCGGTGAGTGCTCCAATGGCGGTGATGCCCTGGTGCGTGAGCTGCAACAAGTTCCTGACGCCGTCGACGGTGCGACCGGACGCCACGTGCCCGAAGTGCGGCCGCGTCGTCGAGCGGGGCCTCATCCCGGGAATGACTCGGCCCGCGGACGAGGCGCCGCCGGCGGTCCCCTGGCACCTGAAGCTCGTCGGGTCCGCGATGGCGATCTATCTCGGCTACCGGTTCTTGCAGCTGGTCGACTGGCTCCTGCACCGATAGGCCCAGCTCCTGTTCATTTCGTGCAGGTGGTCGGCGCCTTCCCGATGAGGCCGAGGTGCACGAATGCCGCGTACGCGTGCTGGCCGGCAGTCCTCAGGTGGAAGCCGTCGGCGACGAACCAGTCGTCGTGGCAGCCTGCGTAGTCGCGCCATTCGAGGATGTGCGCGTTCCGCCAACGCTTCACGCCGTCGTGCAGCGTCACATTGACCTCCGCTTCCCACAGGCGCGGGACGCGCGCAGTGAGGAAATAGACGGTGTGACGCGGGCCGATCGTCCGCATCATCTGGTCGAACAGGTCGCTGGTGATGCGGCCGTTCGTGCCGAGGTGGATCACGATCACGGTCGGGAGCGCCGAAAGCGACTCGTACTGCTGCACCACCTGGATGGCCTGGCTGAACTGTCGACTCCGTATCGCGTCGACCGCCATGCCGGGGATCGCGGCCACCAGCGAGGCCTTCGCGCCCTGCATCACCGAATCGCCGATGCCGAGCACGTGCGCGGTCGCAACCGGTTGGCGCGGGCGGGTCGTGGTGGTGGGGGCGCCGGGGCGAGTGACCTTCGTCCGGGGCGCGGTCGTCGGCGAGTCTTGGAGCGCCCGCAGCGCGCTCGGGTCGAGCTTGCCTCCGTTGTCCGGCTCGGATGCGCCGACGCCGGGGATGCTCGTCGCCTGCGGCTGTGCGGTCGCGAGTCCGGTTCCGAGCATCAGGGCGACGATCGTCAGGGAGCTCCCGATGACCGCGCCGCGCCGCACGAGCCGCCGGCGGCGTTCGCCGACGGCTTCGCGTACCACCACGCGATACCGGCCGATCGCGCCCTTGCGTATCGGCGTCTCCACGAACCGGTACGACAGCTCGGCCGCGCCGAACGAGAGGGCGAGGCGGAACACGAACACCGGCCAGCCGGCGTACTGGATCGAAAGGAACCAGATTCCCAGTCGGTGGATGTCGAGGCCCGGACGGGTCACGCAGAAGATCGGATAGTGCCAGAGGTACAGGCTGTAGGAGCGCAAGCCGATCCACCGCAGCGGCTTGCATCCGAGGGCGCGACCGA
>DATCCI010000196.1:0-2950 GCA_036511415.1 Acidimicrobiia bacterium | reverse complement strand
AGGCGAAGTACGCCGCCATATTCGCGGGCGCGCCCGCGTGCGGCTGCACGTTCGCGTGATCGGCGCCGAAGAGCTCCTTCGCCCGCGAGCGGGCGAGCTCCTCGATCTCGTCGACAACCCCACACCCGCCGTAGTAGCGCTTGCCTGGATAGCCCTCCGCGTACTTGTTCGTCGGGACGGAGCCGACGGCCTCGAGGACCGACGGCCAGGTGAAATTCTCCGAGGCGATCAGCTCGATCTGGCCGCGCTGGCGCTCGAGCTCCTTACCGAGCAGCGCTGCGACGTCGGGATCGACGTCCGCGACGCCGGCGGTTGTGAGGTGCTGGAAGGTCTCCTGCGCGACGGACACGACGAACTCTCCTCTGCCGGGGTTTCCGGCGGATCGTACTGACCCGCTCGGGCGGGAGACGAACACGACATGTTTCGGCAGCTTTTCCGTGACAACCTGGTGAAAAGCCTCAACCTTCGGCCCGGGACGCCGACGATGAAGTGGATGAGGCGCCTCCCCTGTGCAGTGGTCATCACCGTGGTCGCGCTGATCGCGGCTCAGACGGCTTTCGCCGGCCCGTCTCTCCACGTAGGCGCGGTCGAGGACGCCGCGATCTGGGGCAATCCGAACACGCAGATGGACCTCGCCAGGCTCGCCGGCTTCGACTCGGTCCGGATGACCGTTCAGTGGACGACCGGCGCCACCGCCCCCGCAAGAGGCCAGATGACCAAGGTGCAGAGCGCGGCGCGCGCGGCCACCGTGCGCGGGATTCAGCCGATCGTCTCGATCTACAACGCGGGGTCGAGCTCGACACCCGCCGACGACGCCTCGCGCGCGCGGTTCGTCCAGTTCACACGGTCGGTCGTCGCCTCCCTCCCGTCGGTGACCACCTTCATCATCGGCAACGAGCCGAACTCGAACGTCTACTGGCTGCCCCAGTTCGACAGCTCGGGCAATGACGTCGCTGCGGCGTCGTACGAAGCGCTCCTCGCGGCGAGCTACGACGCGATCAAGGCCATGCGCCCGACCGCGACGGTGATCGGCGGCGCGCTCGACTCGCGTGGGCCCGACGATCCGGCAGCCGCGCGACAGGCTCACTCGCCCACGACGTTCATCCGCGACCTCGGCGCCGCGTATAGGGCCAGCGGACGCACGACGCCGATCATGGACGTCTTCGACCAGCACGTCTATGCCGACAACTCGTCGCTGCCGCCGAGCATGCCGCACACGGCGGGAACGACGATCGCCGAAGGCGACTACACGAAGCTCGTGTCGCTGCTCGGCACGGCCTTCGACGGGACGGCGCAGCGCGGGTCGACGCTCCCGATCGTCTACGGCGAGTTCGGGGTAGAGACCGTGATTCCAAGCGCCAAGGCAGCCGCGTACTCCGGCGTCGAGCCGCCGACGTCGGGAGCAGTCGACGAGAACACGCAGGCGCGCTACTACGCCGAGGCGTTCAAGCTTGCTCTCTGCCAGCCGAACGTGATCGGGATCCTCGTCTTCCACGTCGTCGACGAGAGGGCACTCGCAGCGTGGCAGTCCGGGCCGTTCTACGCCGATGGGACGCCGAAGTCGTCCTTCGACGCGATTCGCCAGGCAGTCACCGCAGCGCGAAACGGCACGCTCACGAGCTGTCCCGACCGCAGCCCACCGTCGATGACGATCTCCGGGCCCGCATCCGACGGCACCGTGACCGGCACAGCGTCGGATGACGTCGGCGTCGGCCAGGTCGAGCTCAGGGCGAACGGCGTCGTCGTCGGCGTGAGGTACACCGCGCCCTACACCTTCGCGTGGAAGCCGTCTCACGAGGGTCGTTACGTGCTCGAGCTGCGGGCAACGGACGCTGCGGGCAACTCCGGCAGCGCATCCGTCACCGTGGCAGCCGTGCGCAGCGCACGGGGAAAGGCGTCCGACGCAGGAACGGACGGTTGGACGTTCGGACCGCCCCCCGACAACGATCTCTTCGCCGCCGCGCAACCGATCTCAACGTGGCACGGCCTCATCCTCGGGTCGACCGACTTCGCAACGTCCGAGCGCCGCGAACGGGCGCACCGCTCCGTCTGGTTCAGCTGGCGGGCTCCCGCCGGCGGCCGGCTCGCCCTGGAGGCCGGCACCGGCACGCAGGTCTCCGTCTATACCGGCGGCTCCGTCTCCGCTCTCCGGCCTGTCGCAACGGGTGCCGCGCGCGTGTCCTTCACTGTCCTCCCGGGCACGAGGTACCGCATCGCGGTCGACGGCATCCGCACGAAGTTCGCGCTCGCCTGGCGTCCCGGCTAACCCAGCGCTTCGCGCACCCGTGCCAGCGCGTCGGTCGACGACGCGGCTCCCTCACGGAGAACCCGCGGCTCCACGGAGGTGAAGTCCAGCACCGTGGACGGCGCCCCGGGGAGCACGCCTCCGTCGAGGACCGCGCCGACACTCTCGCGGAGATCCCCGGGAATCTCCTCGACGCTGCACGGATCCGGCCCACCAGGAGCATTCGCGCTCGTCGAGGCGACGGCGCCGACCGAACCCACGACGCGGGCGGCGGTAGGCGGCAGGTGAGGCACGCGTACGCCGATTGCAAGCGGGCGCATGCCGGTGAGCCAGGCGAAGCGCTGCGCGGGGTTCGACAGGATGAGGGTGTACGGGCCGGGCAGAAGCGCGCGGGCGACCGCCTCGTCGCGACCACGCAGCTCGGGAACCCATGCAAGCAGTGTCTCGAGATCGGCCGTCATCAGCGCCGAGGGCTGCCCGGCGTCGCGCCCTTTGAGCCCGTACAACCGCTCGGTCGGTCCGGGGCCTTCGGCCGCGGCGACGAGCCCGTAGACGGTGTCGGTCGGAAGGATCACCGGCTCGCCCGCGCGCAACGCGTCGATCGCGGCGTGCACGTGTGCGTGCTCTTTCATCGGGCGCCTTCGACGACGCGTTCGAGACCTGCGAGATCGCACGTGATCGCGACGTCCCGATATCCGGCTGTCT
>DATCCI010000195.1:0-3465 GCA_036511415.1 Acidimicrobiia bacterium | reverse complement strand
GCGGCGCGGGGTAGCACGATCGTCTGATCGCGCGCGGGGCCGACACCGACGATGCTCACGTGCACACCGACGAAATCCTCGACGAACTTCACGTACTCGCGCGCACGCCGCGGCAAGTCCTCGAGCCGACCCGCCGATTCGATCTCGACCTCCCAGCCCGGCAGCGTCTCGTAGACGGGCTTGACCTTGTGCAGCACCGACTGGTGATAGGGAACGTGGTCGTAGCGCGTGCCGTCCTCGCCGACGTAGGCGACGCACACCTGCAACTCCGAGAGTGGCGACAGGATGTCGAGCTTCGTGAGCGCGAGCTCGGTGCACGTGTTGAGCCGAACCGCGTGCTTCAGCATCACGAGGTCGAGCCAGCCCGTGCGGCGGCGACGAGCCGTGTTCGTACCGAACTCCTGGCCGCGATCGACGAGCATGTCGCCGACCGCGTCTCCTTCGAACAGCTCGGTGGGGAACGGCCCGCTCCCGACCCGCGTCTGGTACGCCTTGACGAGGCCGACCACGCGCTGGATCGCCAGCGGGCCCACGCCCGCGCCGGTGCACACACCACCCGCGATCGGGTTGCTCGAGGTCACGAACGGATACGTGCCGTGGTCGAGGTCGAGGTACGTCGCCTGCGCGCCCTCGAACAACACCCATTGCTGCGCGTCGAGGGCTTCGTGCACGAGATGCACGGTGTCGTCGATCATCGGCGCGAGGCGGGGGACCATCGCGAGGTAGCGCTCGGCGAGCTCCTTCGCGTCGATCGGGAGCCGGTTGTAGACCTTGGCCAATACGCCGTTCTTCTCGCGCAGCGCGAGGTCGAGCTTCTCGCGGAAGATCTTCGGGTCGAGCAGGTCCTGCACGCGTATGCCGACGCGCAGGGCCTTGTCGGCGTACGCGGGACCGATGCCGCGCTTGGTCGTACCGAGCTTGTTCTTGCCCAGGTAGCGCTCGGTCACCCGGTCGAGCTCCTGGTGGTACGGCATGATGAGGTGGGCGTTGCCGGAGAGCCGCAGCAGGCCGGTGTCGACGCCCTTGCCCTCGAGCATGTCGATCTCGTCGATGAGCACCGCCGGATCGACCACCACGCCGTTGCCGATGACGGGCGTGACCCACGGATACAGCACACCACTGGGCACGAGCTGGAGCTTGAACACCTCGCCGTCGACGACGAGCGTGTGACCCGCGTTGTGCCCGCCCTGGTAGCGGACACACATCGACGACTCCTTGGCGAGGTAGTCGGTGACCCGACCCTTGCCCTCGTCGCCCCACTGGGTACCGACGATCACCGCGCCGGGCACGAAACGCTCCGCCTGTTCGGGGTCACGTTGGGGAAATGGTAGCCGACGACCGGCGCCGGGTTTCAGGGTGGTTCGCCGGCGACCGGCGTTCGTAGGCTGGCGGCGTGCGGACCTCGCTCGGGATTCCCTACGCGACCGCGGCGCGGTTCGGCCCGCCGCAACCGGTCGCTTTCGACCCGGCCGCCGCGGGCGGGTCGCGCTTCGGTCCGGCCGCGCCGCAGGCGCTCGACGGACCACTCGGCGAGATCGTGCCCGGCATGCACGTGCGCGAAACCGACGAGCACGGGTGCCTGACCCTCAACGTCTGGGCGCCCGCGAACGACGACCGGGCCGGTCCGTTGCCCGTGCTCGTGTGGTTCCACGGCGGATCGTTCGTCATCGGCGCGTCGTCGCAGCCGGTGTACGACGGCGCGTTCCTCGCGTCGGAACAACAGGTCGTGGTCGTCTCCGCGAACTACCGGCTGGGCGCGCTCGGCTTCCTCGATGCGCGACCGTTCGGCGGGGTTGCGAACTGCGGTTTGCGCGACGCGATCTGCGCGCTCGAGTGGGTTCGTGATCACATCGCATCGTTCGGCGGCGATCCTCGACGTGTGACCGCGTTCGGCGAGTCGGCCGGGGGCGGCTTGGTGCTGCACGCGCTCGCGTCGCCGCGAGCGTCCGGGCTGCTCGCGGGCGCGATCGTCCAGAGCGGCGCCACGTCTGCGACGCTCGACGAGAAGCTCGCAAAGATCGTGGTCGAGACGCTGACGCACGAAGCCGGCGTCGGCGAACCGGCCCGGTTGCGCGATCTCCCGATCGACAGGCTCGTGGAAGCGCAGTCGACCGCGACGGTCTCCTTGCTCGGCTCGGTCGGGATGATGCCGTTCCATCCGATGGTCGACGACGACGTCCTGGTCTCGACGCCCGCCGAGGCGTTCGCCCGCGGCGAGGGTGCCGGCACCGCGCTGGTCGCGGGCACGACCGCCGACGAGATGCGGCTGTTCGTCGACGCTGCCGCGGCGGCGGCGCCTCGCGACCGGCTCGTCCGGCGCGCGGCGCGCTATCTCGGCGTCGACGAGACGACGGCGGCGCCGATCGTCGACCGTTACGAAGGCGCGCTCGGCACCGACGACACCAACGAGATCTGGCGCGCGCTGTTCGGCGACAACGAGATGCAGGTGCCGTGCCGGGCCGTCCTCGAAGCCCACGCGCACCATGCGCCGACTTACACCTACTGCTTCACGTGGGCCGGGCCGCAAGTCGGGTCCTGCCACGGGATCGACATTCCCTTCCCGTTCGGCAACTTCGTCGACGGCTGGGACGCGTTCGTGGGACTCGACGACGACGGGCGCGCGCTCTCGCGCGCGATGCGCGCCGCGTGGGCGAGCTTCGCGCGCACGGGCGGTCCGGGTTGGGCCGCGTACCCCGCCGCGCGCGTCTTCGGCCGCGAGGTGCACGATGTCGCGCAACATCCTTTGTTCGGACGACTGGCGCCGGGCTAGGCGTCGAACACGCGCCGCGGCGGCCGACCCAGAACACGCGCGACCGTTCCGGTCGTCTCGGCGAGCGCACCGCGTGCGACGGCCTCGTAGAGATGGACCGTCGAATCGGCGAGCCAGGGATCGAGGCCCGACGCGACCGCCGCGTCGCGCCACCGGTCGAGCGGCGGATCCAGCCGGCGCACGCCGAGCCGGGCCGCCACCTCGTCGCCGTCGAGCGCCTCGGCGCCCGTCAGATGCAACGGGCCCTCGAGATCGGACCGCACCAGGGCCTCGGCGCCGACCGCGGCGACGTCGGACGGATCGATCCACGCGATCTTCCCCCGACCGGTCGGCAAGACGAGTTTGCCCTGCGCGAGCAGGTCGCGCTGCTTGTCGACGACGCTGGCGAAGAACGACGGCTGCAGGACCGTCGCCGCGCAGCTCGACGCGTCGAGCCGGCGCTCGATCGCCCGGTGATTGCCGTGCAGGCCGGATTCCAGACCGGCGATCGGGATGTTCGAGACCTTGACGATGCGTGCGACGCCCGCGTGCTCCGCCGCCTCGATCGCGTTGGTCTCGAGCTCGACCTGATCCGGCGTCGGCGACGAGACGAGGAACATGGCGTCGATGCCCGCGCACGCGCGCCGGAGCGACGCGCGGTCACCGAGGTCGCCCACGACCACGTCGGCCGGCGAGCCGCCATCGGTCAACGGGCG
>DATCCI010000194.1:0-9683 GCA_036511415.1 Acidimicrobiia bacterium | reverse complement strand
GTCGCTCCTCGCGACCACGCCCGCGCAGGGTGTGGCGCAGATCGCCGACGTCGTCGTGACGACGGCCGCAGGTTCGTCGGCGACGTCGCCGGCGGACCGGTTCACCTACACGAACGCGACGCCGGCGAAATCGTGCTCGAGCGCGTTGTGCGTCGTTGTCGTGCACATTCCCGTCGTGCCGTACACGACGTCGTCGACGATGAGCACCGCGTGCAGCGGGTGCACCGTGACCGCGTCGGCCGGGCTCGGTTCGCTCGGTGGCCCCTGTGGCGCCTCGGGGCAGTACGTGCTCACGGTGGGGTCGTTTGTTCCTCCCACGACCGCTGTGTCCGAGCTGTTCAACGCGTTCACGCAGGGGACCACGGCCTACGGTGCGATCCATGTGTGTGCGCAACCCGTCCTGACCGCCGCGCCCGCGCCCGCCGGTACGGCCGCGACGGCCGCGGCCACACCCGCGACGATCACGCTGCGTACGTGCACGCAGACCAACGGGACCGCGCCGTGCATCATGGACGACACGACGACGACGACCGGCACTCGCACGACCCGGATCAAGCTGCCGGAAAACCAGAAGTTCAAGCTCGAGGTCACGCCCGTCGCGCCCACGGTGACGCAACTCAACCCGATCTCGTCGGGGATCGGCCCACTTCTCCAGATCGTCGGCACGAACACCGGGAATGTGCAGTCGGTCGTCATCGGCGGCCTGCGGGCAGGGATCGTCTTCCGCCTCCCCAAGAGCATCGTGGTCGGCATCCCCAACGGTGCGCAGTCCGGCCCGGTCTCGTTGATCACCGCGACGGGCGTGGTCACCTCGCAACAGGTCGTGACGATCGGGCCCTAGTCGCGGGCGTGACCGGCTACGGAATGTGCAGGCCGGAGATGCTGCGGGCCACTACGAGCCGCTGGATCTCCGAGGTGCCTTCGAAGATCGTGTAGATCTTCGAGTCGCGATGCCACTGCTCGACGGGGTGCTCGCGCACGTAGCCGGCGCCACCGAGCACCTGGATCGCGTCTTCGGTCACCCTGACCGCGGTCTCGCCCGCGTACAGCTTCGACATGGAACCTTCGCCGGCCTGGAAGTGCTTCCCGGTCGCGGCCATCCAGCACGCACGCCACACGAGCAGGCGGGCGGCGTCGATGTGCATCTTCATGTCGGCGAGCTTGAACGCGATCGCCTGGTTCATGATGATCGGCCGTCCGAACGCCTGGCGTTCCTTGGCGTAGTCGAGCGCGTATTCGTACGCGGCGCGTGCGATGCCGAGTGCTTGCGCACCGACGATCGGTCGCGACGCCTCGAAGGTGCTCATCGCCGCCTGCACCCGCGAGCTCTTGCCCTCGCGGGCCCGCGCGAGCCGCGCGTCGAGCTTTTCCTTGCCGCCGAGCAGGCAGGAGCCGGGAACGCGCACGTCGTCGAACACGACCTCGGCCGTGTGCGACGCGCGGATGCCCATCTTCTTGAACTTCTGGCCCATGCTCACGCCGGGAGTCCCGGCCGGGACGATGAACGACGCGTGACCGCGGCTCTTCAGCTCCGGCTCGACCGCGGCCACGACGACGTGGATGGTCGGCACCTTGGTGATCCCGCCGTTGGTGATCCAGGTCTTGGCGCCGTTGATCACCCACTCGTCCTTCGCCTCGTCGTAGACCGCGCGCGTGCGCAAGGACGACACGTCGGAGCCGGCGTCGGGCTCGCTCACCGCGAACGCGGCCATGTGAATGTCGTCAGGCGTCCCGAAACATTGCGGTACCCACTCGCCGATCTGTTCCGGCGTGCCGTTGCCGACGATGCCCGAGACGCCGAGGCTCGTGCCCAAGAGTGACAGCGTGATGCCGGCGTCGCCCCAGCACAGCTCCTCGGAGACGAGCGCCAGAGTCAACCCGGTGGGATCAGCGAACGCGTTGGCGATGAACTCGAACGAATAGAGGCCGATCCGCGCCGCCTCTTCGATGATCGGCCAGGGCGTCTCCTCCCGCTCGTCCCATTCGCGGCCGGCGGGGCGTATGACGTCGGCGGCGAAATCGTGGACCCATTTCTGGATCTGCAGCTGGTCTTCGTTCAGATCGAGCGAGAAGTCGGTCATGACCATCCCTTCGGCACCCGCAGCCTGGCACCTTCCGGGCGCTTGCGGGCTCCGTACAAGTTACCGATCAGTAACGCCAGCATAGCAACCCGGTAGCGTCCGCGTCGCGTGGACGACGGACCGGGCTTCGGCTTCGCCGGGCGAGCGGCGATCGTGGGTATCGGCGAGACCGACTACGTGCGCGGCGCGCCGTTCCTTCCGGTGGAACTCATGCTGCAGGCCGCCGACGCCGCGATCGCCGACGCAGGTCTGGCCGCATCGGACATCGACGGGATCATCCCGCCGCCCGGCTACACGTCGAGCGAGGAACTCGCCGCCAACCTCGGAATCGACACGCTGCGGCTCGCGACGACGGTCCACATGGGTGGGGCGAGTCCTGTCGCCGCATTGCAGCACGCCGCGTTGGCCGTGGCCGCGGGGATCGCGCGCCACGTGCTCGTCGTCGTGGGCTGGAACGGCTACTCCGCGTTCCGGCCGCGCGCGGGGGTAGCCCGACCGAGACGCGGGATCGACGCCGGCGCGGTCGGCGACGTCGTCCTCGACTACTACCTGCCGTACGGCGCCCGTTCCGCCGCGCAGTTCTATGCGTGGATCGCGATGCGCCACAAACAGCTCTACGGCACGCGCGATACCGACACGGGCGAGATCGCGGTGACGTTCCGCGCGCACGCGCAGTTGAACGAGCGCGCGCTGATGCGGGGCACGCCCCTGACGATGGACCAATACCTCGGCGCGCGTTGGGTGTCGGAGCCGTTCCGCCTCTACGACTGCTGCCTGGAGACCGACTGCGCGGCCGCCGTCGTCGTGAGCTCGAAGGAGCGGTCGCGCGACCTCCCGCACGCGCCGGCGGTGATCCTGGCGGGCGCAGAAGGACACCCGTACCCGGCGGACGACATCGCAAATCGCCCCGACATCTTCCACATCGGCCTGTCGGACGCGGCACCCCGCGCGCTCGCCGCGGCGGGCGTACGCGCCGACGACCTCGACTTCATGGAGCTGTACGACTGCTTCACGTACGTCGTGCTCCTACAGCTCGAAGCGCTCGGATTGTGCGGTCGTGGAGAAGCAGGCGCGTTCGTGCGCGACGGCGTGCTGCGCCTCGACGGTGGCGCCCTCCCGACGAACACGCACGGCGGGTTGTTGTCGCAGGGACACATGTGGGGGATGAACCACGTGGTCGAGGCCGTTCGCCAATTGCGCGGCGACGCCGGTGCCGCGCAGGTCGCGGACGCCGAGATCGGTTGCGTCACCGGCTGGGGCGATTTCGGCGACGGCAGCATGGTCGTGCTGGGACGCGACCGGTGAGCGATCGGTTGCTGCCCTCGGCGGTCGGGCTCAACGGGGAGTTCTACGGGTTTCTCGCGCGTGGTGAGCTGCGCCTGCAACGGTGCACGGCGTGTGCAACCTGGAGGCATCCACCGCGACATCGTTGCGCGCACTGCGGATCGATCGACGTCGCGTGGGAACCGGCGTCGGGCCGCGGGCGTGTGTTCTCGTGGACCGTCACGCATCGCGCCGTCGACCCGGCATTCGTCCCGCCGTACGCGATCCTCATCGTCGAGCTCGACGAGGGCCCGCGCCTCGTCGGCAGTCTTCGAGGCATCGAGCCGTCCGAATTGTCGCTCGATCTCCCCGTCGTCGTCGAGATCGAGCACGCATCCGACACGGTCGGTCTCCTTTGGTTCAGGCCCGCCTTGCCACCCGCGCGCTCGAGCTGAGTAGCGTCCACGACCGTGAAGCTGTGGGAGTTGCGGGCACGAGAGTCGGTGCGCCACACGATCGCGTCGTACACCTACGCCGCCGATCACGGTCGCTTCGACGACGTCGCCGCGCTCTTCGCCGTCGACGGTGTGCTGGAAGTGCACGGGACGGGCGGCGCTCGAGCAGAAGGCCGCGACGCGATCCTCGACTTCTTCCGCGGGGTCGGCAGTGACGTCGTCACCACTGCACCACCCGGGCGGATGCAGCACCACGTGTCGAGCGTGCGCGTGGAAGTCGTCTCCGCGACGGAAGCGAACGCGACCTGCTACTTCACCGTGATGACCGGCGCCGGAGTGGATCATTGGGGTCGCTACAAGGACCGGCTCACGCCGGACGGCGACCGGTGGCTGTTCGCGCACCGACTCGTTCGCACCGACGGCCGCACACCCGGTGGCTGGGCCGACGCGCGGTAGCTACCGGCTCCCGCCGATTACTGATACGCCTCGACCGGCGGGCAGCTGCAGAACACGTTGCGGTCGCCGTAGACGCCGTCGATGCGACCTACGGGAGGCCAGTACTTCGCATGCCGCAAACCGGCGACGGGAAACGCCGCGAGCTCGCGCGGATACGCGCGCGACCAATCGTCGGCCGTCACGTCCTCGGCGGTGTGTGGCGCGTGCACGAGCGGGTTGTCGTCGGCCGGCCACTCGCCTGCGCCCACGCGGTTGATCTCGGATCGGATCGCGATCATCGCGTCGACGAAGCGGTCGAGCTCGCCCAGGTCTTCCGACTCGGTCGGCTCGATCATCAAGGTTCCCGCGACTGGGAACGACATCGTCGGCGCGTGGAAGCCGTAGTCGATCAATCGCTTCGCGACGTCGTCGACGCTCACTCCCGTGTCGCGCGTGATCGGCCGGAGGTCGATGATGCACTCGTGCGCGACCAGCCCGTTGGAGCCGGTGTAGAGCACCGGGTAGTGCGGTGCGAGCCGGTGAGCGAGGTAGTTCGCGTTGAGGATCGCGACATGGGTCGCGCGCGTGAGCCCGGCGCCTCCCATCATCTGCACGTACATCCACGGAATCGCGAGGATGCCGGCCGATCCCCACGGCGCGGCGCTGATCGCACCGACACCGGTGGCCGGACCCGCCTCGGCGCGCAGCGGGTTGTTCGGGAGGAACGGCGCGAGGTGCGCCCGCACGCCGATCGGGCCGACTCCCGGACCACCGCCGCCGTGCGGGATGCAGAAGGTCTTGTGGAGGTTGAGGTGTGACACGTCCGCGCCGAACTTCCCCGGCCGCGCCACCCCGACCAGCGCGTTGAGATTCGCGCCGTCGAGATATACCTGACCACCCTGCTCGTGCACGATCGCGCAGATCTGGCGGATCTGCTCCTCGTACACGCCGTGCGTCGACGGGTAGGTCACCATCAATGCACCCAACCGGTCGGCGTGGTCGACCGCCTTCGCCTTGAGGTCGTCGAGATCGACGTTGCCGTGGTCGTCGCACGCGACCACGACGACCTGCATTCCTGCCATCGCAGCCGAGGCCGCGTTCGTGCCGTGCGCCGACGCCGGGATGAGGCACACCGTCCGGCGGGACTCGCCGAGCGAGGCGTGGTACTTGCGGATCGCCAGCAAGCCCGCGTACTCGCCTTGCGAACCGGCGTTCGGCTGCAGCGAGACCGCGTCGTAACCCGTGATCTCTGCGAGCCAACGCTCGAGATCGTCGAACAGTTCGAGGTATCCGCGGGCTTGCTCGAGCGGCGCGTACGGATGCATGCGCGCGAACTCGGGCCACGTGACCGGTTCCATCTCGGCTGTCGCGTTCAGCTTCATCGTGCACGACCCGAGCGGGATCATCGTACGGTCGAGCGCGAGATCGCGATCGGCAAGACGGCGGAGGTAGCGCAGCATCTGGTGCTCGGAGCGATGCGAGGTGAAGGCCGGGTGCGTGAGGAAGTCGGAGGTACGCAGGAGCGGAGCCGGAATGCAGTCGCCGGCCGCGAGGACATCGGGGGCGTCGACGGATCTGTCGATGCCGAACGCGGCGAGGACGGTCTCGACGGTCGCGAGCGTCGTGGTCTCGTCGAGCGCGACGACGAGCGTGTCGGCGTCGACGAGGCGCAAGTTCACCCGCCGGCTCGCAGCCGCGGCGACTACCTGGCGGGCCCGACCGTGCGTTCGCACCGTCAGGGTGTCGAAGAAGTGCTCGTGCACGACCTCGACGCCGTGGTCGCGGAGCGCGCCGGCGAGGACGGCCGCGAGCCCGTGCACTCGCCGGGCGATCGCGCGCAGGCCCTCGGCGCCGTGATACGAGGCGTATAGGCCGGCGATCACCGCGAGCAGCACCTGCGCGGTGCAGATGTTGCTGGTCGCCTTCTCGCGCCGGATGTGTTGCTCACGCGTCTGCAGTGCGAGCCGGAACGCGGTGCGCCCTTGCGCGTCGATCGAGACACCGACGAGTCGGCCCGGGAGCGTGCGCCGGTGCGCTTCGCGCACCGCGAGATACGCCGCATGCGGGCCGCCGAAGCCGAGCGGAACACCGAATCGCTGCGTCGTGCCCACGACCGCGTCGGCGCCCATCTCGCCGGGCGGCGTCACGAGTGCGAGCGCGAGCAGATCGGCGGCGACGCACACCAGTGCACCGCGCGCGTGCGCGCGTTCGATCGCGGGTGTGAGATCGTGCAGCCGGCCGCTGCTCCCCGGATACTGCACGAGCACGCCGAAGCATCCGTCGAGCGGTTCCGGCGAGTCGGGATCTCCGACGACGACCTCGATACCGAGCGGCTCTGCACGCGTGCGCACGATGTCGATGGTCTGCGGATGTGCATCGGCGTCGACGATGAAGACGCCGCCCGTGGTCGCGTTGATCCGGTGGAGCATCGCCATGGCCTCGGCCGCCGCGGTGCCCTCGTCGAGGAGCGAGGCGTTCGCGAGATCCATGCCCGTGAGGTCGCTCACCATCGTCTGGAAGTTCAGCAACGCTTCGAGCCGGCCTTGGCTGATCTCGGGCTGGTAAGGCGTGTACGCCGTGTACCAGGCCGGGTTCTCCAGCACGTTGCGCAGGATCACCGGGGGCGTGATCGTGTCGTGGTAGCCGAGCCCGATGAGCGACGTGTAGACCTCATTGCGACCGGCGAGCTCGCGCAGCCGCTCGAGCGCTTCGGTCTCCGATCGCGGGTCGGGCAATGCGAGCGGAGCCGCTTCGCGGATGCCCTCGGGCACGGCCGCGTCGACGAGCTCCGCCAGCGACCGGCGGTTCAGCGCGGCGAGCATGACCGCCTGCTCGCCCGCCCTCGGACCGATGTGTCGGTCGACGAACGCATCCGGGCCCGGATCCTCGATGGCCAGCTCGTCGGGCATGGCAGGAATCCTCTCGTTCCGCGTCGTGGGTGCGAGCCGCGCACGGCCCGACTCCCCCTCTGTCGCGGAACTCCAGAGTTGCCTCGCTCCGACGGTTCGGGTGCCTGAGAGATTCCGGGGAGTGGTTGCTCCTTCGGCGCCCGGCTCACCTCCTGGCGGCGTCCGGGCTCTCCCGTCAGAGGTCGACGGCGATGTCCACTCGACGATAGCCGCTCTCCACGCGCGAAGCTGCAGGGCGATGAGCGCCGAATCGATCGACGAAGACGTCCCGGCCGACGGGCACGACGACGACCACGAGCACGACGACGACGGGCACGGGCACGACGAGCACGAGCACGACGCGGAGGACGAGGCCCGGGCCGAGGCCGACGTCGCCCGCATGGCTCAAGCACTGGCTGCGCTCGACGACGACGTCTTGCACGCCGCACTCGTGGCCATGAGCGAGAAGTCACGCCTCGAGGTCGCCGCGCAGCTGCAGCTCCCCCGGGCGACGATGCGCCTCGGCGACGCGCTCGTACCCCTCGTGCGCCGCAAGCTCCAGACCGCGGCGCCCGACCACCAGCTCCAGGTGCTGTTCGCACTCGCGCAGCACGTCAACGACCAAACGGTGGAGGCGTTGGGTCCGCGCGCCGAAGAACCGACCCGCGACGATCTGCTCGAAGTGCTGCCCGCCGTCCTCGAGCGCCACGGTGCGACCCTCGTGACGCTCATGCTCGCCGGCTACGCAGCCAGCGACGCGCTCTGCCAGCCGGTGATGCGTGAGTTGCTCGAGACCGACGACCGCTTCGTCATCGGCGCTCCGGTCGCGGTCGACGCGAAGCCCGAGCTCGCGGCGCCCGAACCCGTCGTCGACAAAGCGGAGCTCGAGGCCAAGCGCGAGCAGCGCCGGGCCGCGAAGGAGGCCAAGCACGCGGCCGCCGTGCGCGAGCGCGAAGCGCGCGCCGCGGCCCGGGAGAAGCGCCGCCAAGCCGTGCACCACGCGAAGCGCAAGGCGCGCTAGGAGGTCATGATGCTCGACAGCGTCATCCGCGGTGGCACGGTCGTCGACGGCACCGGTACTCCCGCGCGCCGGGCCGATGTCGGGATCCGTGACGGCCGTATCGTCGAGATCGGAAAGATCTCCGACGACGCGGCCGAGACCGTCGACGCCGGCGGACTCGTCGTCGCGCCGGGCTTCGTCGACCCGCACACGCACTACGACGCGCAGCTGTTCTGGGACCCCGCGGCCACGCCGTCGAACCTCCACGGCGTGACGAGCATGATCGCCGGAAACTGCGGCTTCACGCTCGCGCCGGTAAATCCCGAAGATGCCGACTACCTGCGCCGGATGATGGCCAAGGTCGAAGGCATGCCCCTCCCCGCGCTCGAGACCGGCGTGCCGTGGTCGTGGCGGACGTTCGGTGACTATCTCGATGCGGTCGACCATCGCGTCGGCCTGAACGTCGGCTTCCTCGTGGGCCACTGCGCGCTCCGCCGCAACGTGATGGGCACCGACGCGATCGGCAACGAGGCGACACCGGACCAGCTCGATGCGATGACCCGCCTGCTCGAGCACTCGATCGCGGCCGGCGGGCTCGGCTTCTCCACCACGCTGTCCTTCACGCACTCGGACGGCGACGGCCAACCGGTCGGCTCCCGCTGGGCCTCGAACGACGAAGTGCTCGCACTGTGTCGCGCGGTCTCCGGACACGAAGGGACGACGCTCGAGTACGTGACGAGCGGCTGCCTGCGCGGCTTCAGCGACGAAGAGGTCGAGCAGATGGCCGCGATGACGCTCGCGGGCCGGCGGCCGCTCAACTGGAACGTCCTCACCATCGACTCGCGGGAGCCGCAGCGCTACCACGACCAGGTCGCCGCGTGTGAGCACGCCCGGGCCCGAGGAGGTACCGCGATCGCGCTGACCATGCCGACCCTCGTCGAGATGAACATGTCGTTCCGCAACTACTGCGCGCTGTTCATGTTGCCGGATTGGTCGGACGTCATGAACCTCCCGATCCCGGAGCGGATCGCGAAGCTGCGCGACCCGGCCGTGCGCGCGTGGATGAACGAGCGGGCGCGCTCCCCGGAAGCCGGCGTGTTCTCGCGCCTGGCCTCCTGGGGCCGCTACCAGATCGGCGACACGTTCTCGACCGCGAACGACGGATTGAAAGGCCGGGTCGTGAGCGAGCTGGCCGAACGCGAGAACCGGGGCACGTTCGACGTGCTGCTCGACATCGTCATCAACGACGACCTGCAGACGATCCTGTGGCCACTGCCCTCCGACGGCGACCTGAAGTCGTGGCAGATGCGCGCCGAGGCGTGGGAGCACCCGCTGGTGTTGGTCGGCGGGAGCGATGCCGGCGCGCACCTCGACCGCATGTGCGGCGCGCCGTACACCACGTCATTCCTCGCCGACACGTTGCGCGGCCGCCAGCTCATCTCACTCGAGCGGTGCGTGCAGCTGATGACACAGGCGCCGGCGCAGCTGTTCGGACTGCGCGAACGGGGCGAGTTGCGGGAAGGCTTCCACGCCGACGTGGTGATGTTCGATCCCGACACCA
>DATCCI010000193.1:0-2139 GCA_036511415.1 Acidimicrobiia bacterium | reverse complement strand
TTGAGCGGGCTCGTCGCGGTCGATGGCTTCGCGGTGTTCGTCAAGTCGGTGATCCTCGGCGCGACCCTGCTCGCCCTGCTGCTCTCCGGCGGCTACCTGCGCCGCGAACACCTCGAGAGTCCCGAGTACTTCGCGCTCATGTTGTGCTCGGCCACCGGCATGATGCTCATGGCGTCGGCGAACGATCTCATCACGATCTTCTTGTCGCTCGAGATCCTGTCGATCGCGTTGTACGTGCTCGCCGCGTTCGACCGCCGGCGCCTCTCGTCGCAGGAGGCCGGCCTCAAGTACTTCCTGCTGGGCTCCTTCTCGTCGGCCGTCTTCCTCTATGGCATCGCCCTCGTCTACGGCGCCACCGGCACGACGAACCTCAGCGGCATCGCGCAGTTCCTCGCGAAGATCGTGCTCCTCCACGACGGCGTGCTGTTCGTCGGGTTCGCCCTCTTGTTGGTCGGGCTCGGCTTCAAGGTCGCGGCCGCGCCCTTCCACATGTGGACGCCCGACGTGTACCAGGGCGCACCCACGCCGGTGACCGCGTTCATGGCGTCGGCGACGAAGGCCGCGGCGTTCGCGGCGGTGCTGCGCATCTTCGTCGGCGCGTTCCGGCTGTACGAGGTCGACTGGCGACCGGCCGTCTTCGGGATCGCCGTGCTCTCGCTGCTCGTCGGGAGCATTGCCGCGGTCGTCCAGACCGACGTGAAGCGGATGCTTGCATACCAGTCGGTCGCGCACGCCGGATACGTCCTCATCGGGGTGCAGGCGGCGACCGACAAGGGCACGAGCGCGGCGCTGTTCTACGTCTGCACGTACGCCGTGATGGCCACCGGGGCGTTCGCGATCGTGATGCTCGTCGCGCGCCGCGGCGACGACCGTCACGCCCTCGCCGACTACCGCGGGCTGGCGGCGGCGCGGCCCGTGCTCGCCGGCCTGCTCACGTTGTTCCTCCTCGCCCAGGCGGGTGTGCCGCTCACGGGCGGGTTCGTGGCCAAGCTCTCGGTGTTCAGCGCCGCGATCGATGTCGGTCAGTACTGGCTGGCGCTGGTCGGCATGCTCGCGGCGGTCATCGGCGCCTTCGTCTACCTGCGGATCGTCCTCGCGATGTACGCACCCTCCGACGACGAGCCCGCGCCCGAAGGTGCTCGCATCGTGGTCGACGCGGGAACCGGCGTCGCCCTCACGATCGCCGCGGGTGCGATCGTCTTTTTGGGCGTGGTCCCGGGCATCATGTTGGACTTCGCCCGCGCCGCCACCCAACTCCTCGCCCACTAGCCCGACGGCATTTCTCCCGACCGGAGGCAGCGGTCCGTATCGGCGAGTCGGACGCCGCAACCGGTTACGGTGACGGGCGTTCTTCGCGATGAGGAGGTCCGCGGTGCGCCGGATGTTCGCCCTCTTGGGCTTCGTCATCTTCATCGTGTGCGCGGGCGCGCTGCCGGCGTCGGCCGCGACGATCGTCGTATCGCCCACCTCGGTGTCGACGTCGGGCACCGTCACGGTGTCGGGCGACGTCTCGGCCGGCGGAGTGCTCGGCTGCGCGGCACCCGGAACGGCCACGTTGATCTCGAACGCGTTCTCGGGGATCTCCGAGTTCGCCGGAGAGGGCGCGGTGATGGTGCCCGTCGACGCGACCGGCCACTTCTCGTCGAGCGTGACCCTCAAACCGAGTGTCGCGGCCGGCACCTACACGATCACGGGGCGCTGCGGTGGTGGCAACCTCGGGGTCAGCGCCACCCTCACCGTGACGGGGCTGCCGAGAACCGGTGCGTCGTTCGGTCCGCTCTCGATCGCAGAGGTGCTCGCGATCGCGTCCGGACTCGTCGGGCTCGGCATCCTCTTGGTGCGGGCCGGCCGGCGGCGCGACCCGGCGTCACCGTCGACGACGACCTGAGGTCACGCGCCTCGGCGCAGACGGAAGCGGCGGCGCTGCTCGCGCACGTGAGCCTCGGCCTCGGCCGCGGCCGCGGCCGCCGCCTCGTGCGTTGCGGCCAGCTCCTGTTCGTACTTGTCGAGCTTCGCCATCGAGAGCGTGTAGGCCGACTCGATCAGCTCGCGCGCGCCCGAGAAGTCGAAGAGGTCGCGCGCGTCGCGCGGGCGCGGGAGATCGATGATGTCGACGTGCTCGATCGCGTGTCGGCGCTC
>DATCCI010000192.1:0-2037 GCA_036511415.1 Acidimicrobiia bacterium | reverse complement strand
GGTGGATTCGGCGAGTGCGCTCGGGCTTTCATCGCCGCTCGTAGGATCCGGTGCGTGACCAAGGCATCGACGCGGTGACCAAGGCATCCGGCACCGTTGCCCTCGTCGGTGGCGACGAATGGACGGAGCCCTGCTCCGGATTCGACGCGCGGCTGCTCGAGCTCTCCGGAGGCGACGAGGTCGTGGTGCTGCCCGCCGCGGCGGCGTTCGAGCATCCCGAGCGCGCGATCGAGCGGGCGACCGCCTACTTCGAAAACCTGGGGGCTCGCGTCACCGCTCTGGCGGTGGTGAACCGCAGAGACGCCGAGGCCGATGCGAACGTCTCGGCCGTGCGCGTCGCGCGCTTCGTCTATGTCGCCGACGGCTCGCCGCTGCATCTGCGCTCCGTGCTGAAGGGCAGCGCGTTCTACGAGGCGATGGTGTACGCCTACGGTCGCGGCGCGGTGATCGCGGCGTCGGGCGCGGGCGCGACGGTGTTGGGCGACCCGATGGTCGACCCGCGCGGTGGCGCGTACACCGTCGGTCTCGGTCTCGTACCGGGCCTCGCGATCTTCCCGTATCACGGCCGTGCGGCCGAGCACCTGCGCGAGCGATCGGTCGATCTGCTCGCGCGCGACGCGGTGCTCGTCGGAGTCGACGAGCAGACCGCGCTCGTGCGTACCGGAGACGGCCCGTGGGAGGTCATGGGCGCGGGTGGGGCGACCGTGTACCGAAAGGGTGCGAAGCCCAAGACCGCGAAGAACGGCGCAATCGTGGAACTCGGCGCCGTTCCTACTTCTCGCTGATCGTCACCTTGTCGATCGTCGCCTTGGTCGTGGGATCGTCGTTGGCATCGACCGGCAGTGCTTCGATCTTCTTCACGACGTCCATTCCCGACTGCACGGAACCGAATCGCGCGTAGTCGTTCGCCAGACTCTCTCCTTGTTGCGCGCCGGTCACGATGAAGAACTGCGAGTCGAACGTTCCCTTGGGAGCCGCTCCGGTCTTCGCGGACGCGACCGAACCGACGGGGTAGTGGTCCTTCGGCAACTCCCCGACGACCGGGTTGCCGACGGACTTGGTCGGGTCACCACCCGGCGCGCCGCCCTGGATCACGAAATCCTTCACGACCCGGTGCCAGCGCGAACCGTTGTAGACACCGTTCTCCGCGAGCGTGATGAATCGTCCGGCGCCGATGGGATCGTGCTTGGCATCGAGGGCAAGCACGATCGTTCCGAAGTTGGTCGTGATGTTCGCGGCGTAGGTCTTGGTCGGGTTGACCTTGAACGTCGTGGTCGTCGTCGTCGGGCTGACTGCAACCTTCTTCTTGCTGCTCTTGTGGTCGACCAGCGTGAGGATGCCGAGCGCGACCACGAAGACGGCGACCGCGATCGACCCGTTGCGGATCGTCCGATTGCGCCGCCGCCGCTTCACTGCGGCCTCGCGTGCCTCGCGTGCGAGCCGGGCGTTCTCCTTCTTGCGTTGGCGTTTGTCTGCGGTAGGCACGGCCGCTGAATGTACAGCGCGGCGAAACCCGTCCGTGGCTCGCGCAGACCGCCGGTAGCCTTGACGGCCGTGGGTCTCCTGGTTCAGAAGTTCGGCGGGTCCTCGGTCGCCGACCCGGATCGCATCCGGGCCGTGGCCGATCACGTCGTCCGAACGTGCCGTGCGGGGAACGACGTCGTCGCCGTGGTCTCGGCCATGGGCAAAACGACCGACGACCTCGTGCGGCTGGCGGGCGACGTCACACGCCAACCCGGTGGCCGCGAGATGGACATGCTCCTCACCGCGGGCGAGCGCATATCGATGGCCCTGCTTTCGATGGCGGTCGAGGATCTCGGCCAGCCCGCAGTGAGCTTCACCGGCAGCCAGGCCGGGATCCTCACCGACACCGAGCACGGCAAGGCCAAGATCATCGAGGTCCGTGGCGACCGCATCCGAGAGGCTTTGGCCGAAGGCAAGGTCGCGATCGTCGCGGGCTTCCAGGGCGTGTCGACCGCCCGCGACATCACCACGTTGGGCCGGGGCGGATCCGACACCACGGCGGTCGCGCTGGCC
>DATCCI010000191.1:0-7494 GCA_036511415.1 Acidimicrobiia bacterium | reverse complement strand
CTCTGCACTTCATGGCGGCATGCGGTATCGACCTCGCCCACGAGACGCAACTGCACGCGGTCGACTTCTACACCTCGCACGAGGCCCTGATTCTCGCCTTCGAAGAGGCGCTGACGCGCCGCGACAGCCTGACGGGCGACTGGTACGACTGTTCCGCCCACCTGTTGTGGGTCGGCGACCGCACCCGGCAGGTCGACGGCGCCCACGTCGAGTTCCTCTCCGGCGTCCAGAACCCGATCGGCGTGAAGCTGGGGCCCGACGCGACACCCGACGAGGCGATCGCGCTGTGCCGCCGCCTCGATCCGGCCCGCGAGCCCGGCCGACTGGTCCTGGTGAGCCGGATGGGTGCCGATCACGTCGCCGAGAAGCTCCCGCCGCTCCTGCGTGCGGTGGGCCGGGCGGGTCATCCGGTCGTTTGGGCGTGCGATCCAATGCACGGCAATACGTACGCGCACGAGAGCGGCTACAAGACGCGCCATTTCGACGCGGTCATGCACGAGGTCGAGCAGTTCTTTCTGGCGTGTCGCACGGCCGACGTGTGGCCGGGCGCGGTGCACGTCGAGCTGACCGGCGACGACGTCACCGAATGCCTCGGCGGCGGCGACGACGTGCGCGGCGAACAGCTCGAGAACAAGTACGAGACCCGTTGCGACCCGCGGCTCAATGCGCGGCAGTCGCTCGACCTCGCGTTCCGGCTCGCCGAGCTCGTGCGGCACTGAACGCCCGCGCGCGCACGGCGGGCGTGAGCCGGCCGATCGGGTGCCATACGCTCGCGAGGTGACGAGGGGCAGCCACCCGTCCCGGAACGAGGTGCGTTCAAGATGACGACCGATGCGACGCCGGGCCGGTCTCGCCTCGCCGAGCTCGGACCAAACGCCGGGCTGATCGACGAGATGTACCGCCTCTACCGCGAGAACCCGAACGCGGTGTCGGCGGGCTGGCGTGAGTTCTTCGCCGACTACCAACCCCGCGCCGAGATCGCGACGCCCGCTCCCGCGGCCACCCCCGCGCCCGTGCCACCTCCCCCCGCAGCCAAGGCCGACGGTGCCGGCCCGCCGGTCGTCCTCGACGGCGAGTCGCCCGAACCGCTCCGCGGCGCATCGGCGCGCGTCGTCGAGAACATGGAGGCGAGCCTCGGCGTACCCACGGCCACGTCCGTGCGCACGCTGCCCGCGAAGCTGCTCGAGATCAACCGGCAGATCCTGAACAACCAGCTCGCGCGCGACCGCGGCGGCAAGGTCAGCTTCACCCACCTGATCGGGTTCGCCGTGATCCGCGCGCTCCGGAGCGTCCCGAGCATGAACGCGAGCTTCGGGGTCGTCGACGGCAAGCCGAGCGTCGTGCGCCATGCCCACGTGAACCTCGGCCTCGCCATCGACCAGCAGAAGACCGACGGCACCCGCACGCTGCTCGTGCCGAACGTGAAGAACGCCGACACGCTCGACTTCGCCGCATTCCACGCCGCGTACGAGGACCTCATCCGCCGGGCGCGCACGAACAAGCTGACGGTCGACGATTTCGTCGGGACGACGGTGTCGCTCACGAACCCCGGCACCATCGGGACACTGCACTCGGTGCCGCGCCTCATGCCCGGCCAGGGAGTCATCGTCGGAGTGGGCGCGATCACCTATCCGCCGGAGTACGAAGGGGCTGATCCGCAGACGCTCGCGGAGATCGGCATCAGCAAGACCGTGACCCTCACGAGCACCTACGACCACCGCATCATCCAGGGCGCGGAGAGCGGAGAGCTCCTGGCGACGCTCCACGATCTCCTGCTCGGGGGCGACGACTTCTACGACGACATCTTCTCCAGCTTCGGCGTCCCCTACGAGCCCGCGCGCTGGTCGCCCGACCACAGCCCCCTGGAAGGCTCGGTCGAGGCGCAGCACAAGGTCATCGCCGTGCAGCAGCTCATCAACATGTACCGAGTGCGCGGGCACCTCATCGCGAACCTCGATCCACTCGGCCTCAAGGAACCGCGCACCCACGAGGAGCTCGATCCGAACCACTGGGGCCTCACGATCTGGGACCTCGACCGTGAATTCCCCACCGGGGGGCTCGCGGGCCGCGAGGCAATGAAGTTGCGCGACATCCTCGGCGTGCTGCGCGACGCGTACGCGCGCACCATCGGGGTCGAGTACATGCATATCCAGGAGCCCGACCAGAAGGCGTGGATACAGCAGAAGGTCGAAGGCGTACACGGCGACACGTCGCTCGACGACAAACGTCGCATCCTGTCGGCGTTGAACGGCGCGGAGGCGTTCGAACGCTTCCTGCACACGAAGTTCCTCGGCCAGAAGCGCTTCAGCCTCGAAGGCGCGGAAACGCTGATCCCGATGCTCGACTTCCTCATCGACGGCGCGGCCGACGCCGGCGTGGAAGAGGTCGTGATGGGGATGGCGCACCGCGGCCGCCTCAACGTGCTCGCCAACGTCGTCGGCAAGTCGTACGAGCAGATCTTCCGCGAGTTCGAAGGTGAGCTCGATCCGAGCGTGCCGCAGGGGTCGGGCGACGTGAAATACCACGTGGGCGCGACGGGGAAGTTCACCGCCGCTTCGGGCGCGACGATCGGCATCACCCTCGCCGCGAACCCGAGTCATCTCGAGGCCGTCGATCCCGTGGCCGAAGGGATGGCGCGGGCCAAGCAGGACCGCCTGGGCGACGCCGCGCACGACCACGTGTTGTCGGTGCTCATCCACGGCGATGCCGCGTTCGCAGGCCAGGGCGTGGTCGCCGAGACCCTCAACCTCTCCGAGCTGCCCGGCTACGACGTCGGCGGCACGGTGCACATCGTCGTCAACAACCAAGTCGGCTTCACCACCACCCCTGGGTTCGCACGCTCGACCGTGTATGCGACCGACATCGCCAAGGCGGTGCAGGCGCCGATCTTCCACGTGAACGGCGACGACCCCGAAGCGTCCGTGCGCACGATCCGCTTGGCATTCGACTTCCGCAACGTGTTCAAGAAGGACGTCGTCGTCGACATGGTGTGCTATCGGAGGTACGGGCACAACGAGAGCGACGAGCCCGCGTTCACGCAGCCGCGGATGTACGAGGTGATCGGCAACCGGCGCTCGATCCGCAAGCTCTACACCGAGCTCCTCGTGAACCGCGGCGACCTGACCCTCGACGAAGCGGAGCACGCGCTCGAAGACTTCCGCGCCCGGCTCGAAGTGGCGTTCGACGAGACGAAGGCGAGCGAGCGGCCGCCGGCGCGCGTCGGCACCGAGGCGCCGGAACCGATGCCGGCCCACATCGATACCGGCGTCCCCCGCGACCGGCTCGAGCAGATCGTGGACGTGCTGACCACCTTCCCGCCCGGCTTCGAGCCCCACCCGAAGCTCGCGCGCATCCTCGCGAACCGCCGCACCGAGTTCGACCACGACCAGATCGACTGGGCGCTGGCCGAGGCACTCGCCTTCGGGTCGCTGCTGCTCGAGGGCACGCCCGTGCGCGTCGCCGGGCAGGACACGCGGCGGGGCACGTTCAGCCAGAGGCACGCCACCGTCGTCGACCACCGCACCGAGCAGGAGTACACGTCGCTCGAGCACCTCGGGCCCGACGCGGCGCCATTCATGATCTACGACACGGTGCTCTCCGAGTTCGCCGCGGTCGGCTTCGAGTACGGCTATTCGGTCTCCGACCACGACGCGCTCGTGTGCTGGGAAGCGCAGTTCGGCGACTTCGACAACGGCGCGCAGACGATCATCGACCAGTTCGTCGTCGCGGCCGAGGACAAATGGGGACAGCGCAGCGGTCTCGTGATGCTGCTCCCCCACGGCTTCGAGGGTCAGGGACCGGAGCACTCCTCCGCACGACTCGAACGGTTCCTCGTGTTGAGCGCGCAGGACAACATCCGCGTCGTGTACCCCACAACGGCCGCGCAGTACTTCCACGTGCTCCGCCGGCAGATGCACGACCCGACCCGCAAGCCCCTCATCGTCATGACGCCGAAGCGCTACCTGCGCATGCCCGTGACGGCGTCACCGGTCGGCGCGTTCACCGCCGGCGGCTTCGAGCCCGTACTCGACGATCCCGCGGCGCCCGCCGAGGTCGAGCGTGTGCTCTTCTGCAGTGGCAAGTTCGGTCACGAGCTGATCGCCCGGCGCGACGCCGAGCACGCACCCGTTGCGGTCGTGCGGCTCGAGCAGCTCTACCCCTGGCCGCGCCAAGAGCTCGCGGCGATCCTCGCCCGCTATCCCGACGCCGAGGTCATCTGGGCGCAGGAGGAGCCGGGGAACATGGGTGCCCGATACTTCGCCCGCCGCCGGCTCGAGGAGATCGCGGGCGGCCGTCCGGTCGACGTGGTCGCTCGGGTCGAGAGCCCGAGCCCCGCGTCGGGGAGCTCGACCGTGCACGACGCCGAGCAGAAGGCCCTGCTCGACGCCGCCATCCCCGCGCCGAGCTGATCGTCGACGGCACGCCGACCGGGCCGGTCAGCGCGAACGCAGCGCGCGCCAACCGACGAAGCCGGCACCGAGGCCGAACGCGATAGAGATCGCGGCGAGGGTGTCGTGCACGATCTTGAAGCCCAACGCATGGTTCTGGCGGCCGATGATCACGACGAGCGTGATCCAGATGTAGAGCGTCCAAACGCACAGCGCGAGCAGGAACCAGGCGACGCGGCGGGACACGGGCTCGAGGCTACGGCCGGGTTGCGTCTCCGACCGCATCGAGACACCGCCGGATGGCTTCGGCCGAGCCGTTCGTGAGCGGGAGGCGCACGTCGGGCGTGGCGATGCGGCCCTGGGCGTGCAATACGCCCTTGAAGATCGCCGGGTTGGGATCGACGTACGCGGCGCGTACCACTGGCAGCAATGCCTCGGCGTGGGCACGACCGTCTTCGATCTTGCCCGCGAGCCCGCACTCGATCATCGCGACGAATCGGTCGGTGCACAGGTGGGCGGCGGCCGAGATCGTGCCCACTGCGCCCATGCACATGAGCGGGAACAGCAACGTGTCTTCGCCGCCCAGCACGCCGAAGCCGTGGGGCGCGCCGGCGAGCACCTCCAGCGTGTCGGCGTCGAGCGTCGCGACGGCTTGTTTGACCCCCGCGATGTTCGGCACGCGCGCGAGCTCGAGCAGCCCTGCCGCCCCCAGGTCGCGACCGGTACGCACCGGGATGTTGTAGACGATCACCGGAACCGGGCTCGCGGCCGCGACCGCGCGGAGATGCGCGACGATGCCGGCGGGCGACGGGCGCACGTAATACGGCACCACGACGAGTGCGGCGATCACGCCGGGGTTGCCCGCGAGCGCGGCCGTGGCCCGGATCGTCGCGTCGGTGTTGTTCGAGCCGGTGCCGACGATCACACGAGTGTGCGCGGCGGTGCAGGCGCGAACGACCGCGTCGACGACGGTCTGCTTCTCGTCGGCGTCGAGGGAGGTCGCCTCACCTGTGGTGCCGAGCGCAACGATGCCGCTCACACCCGCGGAGGAGAACTCATGACAGAGTCGCTCGATCGCGCCGACGTCGACCGCGCCCTGCGCGTCGAACGGCGTGATGAGCGGCACCCAGACGCCGCGGAGATCGAGGTCGCTCGCCATCTCACGAGCGTACCGGGTCGGAGCGCGCGGTTCCCGGGACAAACGTCTGCAGGCACTACCTTCACCGAGGTGCCGCTTTGGCTCGAGATCGCGATCACGTTGCTCGTCGGCGTCTCGACCGGAGTGCTGTCGGGAATGTTCGGCCTCGGCGGTGCCGTCGTATCGACTCCTGCCATCCGGGCGTTGGGTGCGACCGCGCTCCAGGCGATCGGGTCGACCCTGCCTTCGATCCTGCCGTCGTCGATCTCGGGCTCGCTCCGCTATCGGCGCGAGGGTTTCATCCTGCCGCGGGTCGTGGTGGTCACCTCGGCATTCGGCGTCCCGGCATCGGTCGTGGGCTCGCGACTGTCGGACGCGGTCCCCGGCAACGGTCACGCGCTCATGATCCTGACCGCAGCGCTGGTCGCGTACACCGCCTATCGCACGGCCTTCCCGACCGTCCGCACCCTCGGGCGCGCCGGCACACCCCTCGACGACGAATGGTGGCGCCTCGCGATCATCGGCATCGCGGCCGGTGCGCTCTCGGGCCTGCTCGGCATCGGCGGCGGCATCCTCATGGTGCCCGCGTTCTCCGCCTGGGTCGGCATGCCGTTGCGGGAGACCATCGCGACCTCGCTCGCGTGCGTGGGGATCTTCGCGATTCCCGGCACGCTGACGCACTGGTACCTCGGTCACATCGACTGGACGTTCGCGGGCGCGCTCGCGGTCGGCGTCATCCCGGGCGCGCGTATCGGCGCGCACTTCACGATCAACGCGACCGACCGGTTGCTGCGCTACAGCGTCGGGGCCGCGCTCGGGATCATCGCGGTGATCTACGGCGCCGGCGAGGTCTTGGCCTGGATCAGCTGACGGGACCTCGCGAACACGTCGTCGAGCATGCCGGGCGTGAGCCGGCCGGTGAAGGTGTTCTGCTGGCTGGGGTGGAACGCGCCGACGACGGTGATGCGGCCGCACCCGACCTCGAGCCCGTGCGCGAAGCGCGGGCGCCGGTCGGGGAGCTCCACGCCGGGGAGCGCGGCCGCGCGCAGGGTTGCCCACGTCGCGACGTATCCGAACGCGCCCAGCACGACGATCACCCGCACCTGCGTCAGCAACTGCAATTCCCGCACCAGATACGGCATGCACGTGTCGCGCTCCTCCGGCGTCGGTTTGTTCGCGGGCGGCGCGCAGCGGACGGCCGCGGCGACGTAGGCGTCGGTGAGCTCGAGGCCGTCGCCGGCGCGGATCGATGCCGCCCGGTTCGCGTAACCGGTGCGATACAGCGACGCGAAGAGGAAATCGCCCGACCGATCACCGGTGAACACCCGGCCGGTGCGGTTGCCTCCGTGAGCCGCGGGCGCCAGCCCGACGAGGAGGAGCCGGGCGCGATGATCACCGAATCCCGGCACCGGGCGTCCCCAGTACTCCTCGTCGCGATAGGCAGCTCGCTTCTCGCGCGCGACGTCCTCGCGCCACGCGACCAGACGCGAGCACGCGCGGCACGCGACGATCTCGGCGCTCAACGCACGTAGGTCACGGTCGGGCACGGGGTGCGATCCTACGGGCGCGGCCCAGGTACCCTCCGGCGGTGCGGGTCTTGCTCCTCGTCAACGCGACCGCGTCGTCCGTCACGGCCCGCAAGCGCGTGATGATCCGCAAGCTGCTCGCCGCGCAGCACGAGGTCGAGGTCGCCGAGACGTCGCGGCGTGGCCACGCCACCCGGCTCGCGCGGGCAGCCGCGAACGACGGGTTCGACGTCGTCGTAGTGCTCGCGGGCGACGGCACGCTGAACGAAGCGGCCGACGGGCTCTTGCACACCGGAACCGCGCTCGCGCCTCTTCCCGGGGGATCGACCAACGTCTACGCGCGGACGCTCGGCTTCGCGACCGATGCGATCGACGCAACCAACGAGCTGCTGCGGTCGCTCGCGCGCGGCGCGACGAAACGCGTCGGCGTCGGCCGCGCGAA
>DATCCI010000190.1:0-2691 GCA_036511415.1 Acidimicrobiia bacterium | reverse complement strand
CTCGGGCGGAACGACCTCGATGTGTTCGTCGCGGCGAACCCGACCGGATCACATCAACGAGGCGGACATTACACAGCGCCGGGACTCCGAGTCCCGTGGGCCGGGGCTACGAGAAGGCGGCCGCGGACTGCTCGGTGTCCTCCGGGCCGCGGAAGAACACGATCTTCCCGTCGGCGAAGCGCCACCAGTGCTGCATGTGCTCGCCGCGCGCTTGCCCGTTGCCTTCGCCGTGTAGGCCCACCAGATGGCGACCATCACGTCGGACTCGTTGGAAGTGAATGACAGGGGCGTGAACTCGGTGACCTCGACGCTCGACCCGATTTTCTCCCCGCTTTCGGTCGGAGGCTGCGTCTTCATGATGCATCGGCTCTTCGCTTTCGGCCCTTGCCCCGGATCACCGACGACGCCGGGCCCCGCTCGCCCGTGACAGCAGGAGCAGACGATCGCTAGCGTGACGCAACTCGCGCGGGGGAGGCAATGCATGCACCATCGCATGATCGCTGTCGTCGTAACGCTGGCCCTCGTGTGCGGCGGGTGCGGAGCACGGTTCGATGATCACGAGGAGTCCGGCGCGCCGGCCGGGACGCCGACGCCGAGCCGTCCCGCGCCGACCGTGACGGCTACGACCGTCAGCAGCGGCGAAACGGGCCCGGGCCCGGCGCCCGGAGTCAGCGCCACGCAGATCACCATCGGGTACCTGTTGCCCATCACCGGTGCCGCGCCGATCCCCGTGCAATTCGACCGCGGCGTGAACGCGTACTGGAACTACATCAACGCCCACAATGGGATCGACGGGCGGAAGGTGAAGGTGATCATCGAGGACACGCAGTCGCAAGCCGAGGTCGGCAAGGACAAGGCGAAGAAGCTGATCGAGGACGATCACGTCTTCGCGGTCGTAGTGCTGGATCGACTCGAGAACCAACAAGCCATCGGCGAGTACCTGAACTCGAGGCGTGTTCCCAATATCGAGATCCAGACTCCGGCCAACCTTGCACAAGACCAGGTGTGGTCATTCGGGGTCACGATCGATCACGCGGTGCAGGGCGCGCTCGTCGCCGACTATTTCGTGAAGGTGCTGCACGCCCAGAAGGTCGCGATCGTGTCGGAGAACACGCCGACACTCGATCCCGGCCGCAACGCGTTCACCAAGGAGGTCAAGGCGCTGAACGCCGACCTCGCGTACTCGAAGACGGTCGAGGGCCAGGCCAACGATTTCTCGAACGAGGCCCTCGCGTTGTCGAACTCGGGTGCGACCGCGGTTTGGCTCTACATGGCGCCCACGACCGCGGCCACGCTCGCCAACCAGGCCGATGCGGCGGGCTTTCACCCGACCTGGTTCGCCAACTCGATCTCGTGGGCGTTCGATCTCACGTTCTCGGTCGCACCGAAGTCGTTCAAGGGTGCGCGGGCGTTCAGCCCGTGGCTCCCGCTGTCCGACCCCCGCACGGCCACCTACAAGCAGGCGTACGTCAAACAGAATCCCGGGTCCACGCCTGACGATCTCGGTCTCGTCGGCTGGGGGGTCGGGCAAATCGTCGCGAAGGGCCTCGAGAACGCGGGGCCACACCTGGGACAGAACTCGTTCCGCGATGCGCTCCAGCACCTCAACTTCCGGCCCGATGTGTGGGCGCCCGTCGATTTCAAGGACGGCGTGCGCGAAGGCGCCAATGTCGTCGCGGTGCTGAAGGAAGACGGCGGCCACTGGGTGCTCGACCACGACTTCACCGGAAGATTCTGAAGCGTGCTCGCGCGGATCATCACGGGCCTGTCGGCCGGCGCGGCCTACGCCCTCGTCGCTGTCGGCGTGGTGCTCATCTACAAGTGCACGCGTGTCCTCTCGCTCGCGCAGGGCGAGATCGGCGCCTTCGGCTTCTTCATCGGCCTGCGCTGGGCCGCGCGCGGTATCCCCGGCCTCGGCTGGCACCCGGCGCGCTTCGTCACGCTGTGCATCGCGGTGTTGATCGGAGCCCTGTTGGGCGCAGTGATCGAACGGATCGTGATCCGGCCGCTCGTCGGCCGTCCACCCCTGGACGCGCTGATCGCCACCCTCGGGATCGCGTTGTTCCTTGCCTTGCTCGAAAAGGAGCTGTTCGGGACCGCGACACAATTCGCGCCGTCTCCTGTCGGCGAATGGAAGGTCTCGGTCCTGGGCGCGACACTCGTCGCGCCGCGCATCGTCGCGCTCGGGAGCGCGGGCGTGATCGCGCTCGCGATCTACCTGTTCTTCTCGCGCACGCGGTTCGGGCTCGCCGTGCGCGCGACCACCGGTGACCCGACCGTCGCGAAGCTCATGGGTGTCCGTGTGAACCGCGTGTACCGATTCTCGTGGGTCGCCGCGGGCGCGCTTGCCGGGCTCGCCGCCGCGTTGCTCGGCCCTGCCTTCGGTGGACTCACCCCGTTCGCGATGACCAAATTCTCGCTCCGCGCGCTCGCAGGCGCCGTTATCGGCGGCCTCGACTCGATCTGGGGCGCGATTGTCGGAAGCCTGTTCGTCGGGGTGCTCGAGTCGGTCGTCGGCGGCCAATTCGCGACGTCGGGCAGCGCCGAGTTCGCCGTCCTCATCTTGGTCATCGGCACGCTCGTCGCGCGACCGCGCGGGTTGCTCGGCACCGAGGGCGCGGCGTGACGGCGTCGCGCGTCGCGTCGACGGTCGTGGTGATCGCAGTGGTCGGCGGGTCGCTGTTTGTCGGC
>DATCCI010000189.1:0-2009 GCA_036511415.1 Acidimicrobiia bacterium | reverse complement strand
GATCGGTGAGCGGCAGCAAGGACGGTGCGACGGCGGACGCGGTCGGGGCGCTGCGAAAGTTCTGACACAGGTAGTCGTGGAGCACGGCTGCCTTCGTGTACTTGCCGTAACGGGGAAACAGCCAGGTGAGGCTTCTCGGGACGGAGGCGAGGTCGGTGGAAAAGGGATGCTCGGGCGACGCCGGCACCTCGAGTTGGCGCACCGTTGCCCGGAAGGTGCCCGACCAGGTCAACGTCTCGGTCAGGAGCCAGCCGTACGGATCGCCGGGTCCGGCTTCGCGAAGACCGATCGACTGAGGTACGAACACGGGTCAGCTCCCGCGGCCGAACGCGATCACATCGCACAGTCTGCCGCGTCCGCGCGGGACCTCCGGCCCTACCGGCGCCTCCCGGCGCGCACTTAGCTCTCACCATGACCGACGAGCAATGGGAGCGCCACCCTGGCTACCCCGACCCGGGAAACCCCGACCCCGGGAACGACGCGAGCCGATCGCGGGGAACCGTAGACCTCTACTGGATTCCTTTGGGCGCCGGTGCGCACGTGGTCCGCATCAGCGGCAAGCTGTTCGAGGCGTTGTCGGCGCTCGTGCAGCGGCGCGGACGCAGCGACCTCTATCACTCGGCGTTGGAGGTCAACGTCCCGGAAGGCCGCTTCGTGATCGAGCAGACTCCCGTCCCCGACCTTCAGGGCGAACAGCGAGGTGTCGTGGCGGAAGGCCCGGTGGGAACGAGATGGGCCGGGCGCGCTCGGCTCTTCCGCTACGAGATCCGACGCTGGCGAGACGGGCGGATTCCCGACGTGCACGAAGCGATCTCGAGCCCCGTGCGGGTGACCGACGATCTCGACTCCGCCCGACGAATCCTCGATCTCCTGCCGTCGGTGCCCACCCCCGTTTGGGGCCGCGACGAGCTCGGCACCGGCGAGATGTGGAATTCGAATTCCGTCGTCTCCTGGGTGCTGGCGCGCGGCAGAGCCGACCTCGCGTCGGTACGTCCGCCCGTTGGTGGTCGCGCGCCGGGTTGGGACGCGGGCCTCGTCGTCGCCGCGCGTGATCGGGAAGTACAACTAGATGGGCCGGAGGTGCGTCTCGGTGACGAGCGCCGCCCGGGAGCGATACGCGCGCGCCGACTTCGACGCCATGATGCCGTGCGTGGCGCGCAGGTGCGCCATTCCCTCGTTGTGCCCGGTAAAGCTCGACGGCTGCTCGAGCATCCAGACGATGCCTTCGGCCGCGACCTCTGACGGCTCCCAATCGGCGTGGTCGGCGTCGGGCATGTTGAACACGAATCCCTCCGACGCGACGGGCACGTCGATCCGGAACGTGTTGACGGTGATGTCGAACGGTCGGAGCTGGGACGCGGCCGACACGGTGAGATGCTCGAGTGCGGCCTTCGCCATGCCGTACGCCATGAGATCAGGGATGTAGTTGAGGGCGGCGACCGACGACACGTTGACGATCGCGCCCGCGCCGCCTTCCTTCATGGCCGGCAGTGCGGCCCGGATCGCGATCAGGGGCGCGCGCAGATCGACCTGCATCACGAGATCGAAGCGCTTCATCTCGAGCGCGAGATCGCCCGGAAACGTGATCGCGGCGTTGTTGACGAGTGCGTCGATGTGGCCGAACCGCTCGAGCGTCGTCGCGACCATGCGCTCGACGTCGTCGTCGCGCGCGAGATTGGTCGGCACAGCGATCGCCTCGCCGCCCGCCGCGGTGATCCGGCGAACGGTTTCGTCGATCGTGCCCGGGATCGGCAGGGGGGAGGCATCGGTCGCGCGCGCCGCGCACGCGACCTTGCATCCGCGCGAGGCGAGGAGCTCGGCCGTGGCCGCGCCCACACCGCGCGACGCACCCGTGACGATCGCGACCTTGCCCGAGACGTCCATGCCGACGACGTTAGAGGGCGGGTAGCGACTGGTGCAGACTCAGCGAGTCGGCATAGAGGTCGCCGAGGTCGGCCACGCGCCCGGGTACCGCGCCCGCTTCGAACGTGAGCACGTCGTCGTCGCCC
>DATCCI010000188.1:0-9163 GCA_036511415.1 Acidimicrobiia bacterium | reverse complement strand
GGCCGGCTCGGCGACATCTTCGGTCACCGGCGGATGTTCGTGTTCGGCGCGTCGATCTTCGGCGTCGGATCGCTCCTCGCGTCGATCTCCACGTCAGTGCCGACGCTGTTCGTCGGCGAGGCGCTGATCGAAGGCATCGGCGCGTCGATGATGATCCCGGCGACGCTGTCGATCCTCTCGACCACGTTCAAGGGCGCCGAGCGGCCGAAGGCCTTCGCGGCCTGGGGTGCGGTCGCGGGCGCCGCGGTGGCGTTCGGTCCGATCGTCGGCGGCTTCCTGACGACCGACTACTCGTGGCGCTGGGCGTTCCGGATCAACGTCATCGTCGCGCCGATCATCGTGATCGGCGCCCTGGCGTTCATGCACCCCGACGAGCGAGGAAGCCGACGGCCGCGCATCGACGTGCGGGGAGCGGCACTGATCGCGGCGGGCTCGTTCAGCTTGATCTTCGGGTTGAGTGAAGGCACCACGTACGGGTGGTGGAAGCCGATCAAGGATCTCACGGTCGGGAGCTGGAACGCGTGGCCCGCGTCGCGCGCGGTGTCCGTCATCCCGTTCGCCTTCGCCCTCTCCACCGTCGTGTTCACGACGTTCGTCGTCGTCGAGCGGTCGATGGAGCGGACCAACCGCGATCCGCTGTTCGAGTTCGGACAGCTCCGGCACCTGGGGTTCCGCTACGGCCTGCTCACGACCATGGTTCTGGCGATGGGCCAGTTCGGGCTCTTGTTCATCCTTCCCGTGCTCCTGCAGAACGGCGAACATCTGTCGGCGCTGCGCGCCGGCGAATGGATGCTTCCTCAGGGCGTCCTCATCGCGCTCGGCGCGCCGGTCGGCGGCCGGCTGACCCGTCGCTTCAGCGTCACGAGCATCGTGCGCACGGGCCTCGCGCTCGAATCGATCGGGTTGCTCTGGGTCGCGCTCGCGATCGCTCCGCACGTGTCGTTTCTCGCGCTGCTGCCGGGCATGGTCGTGTTCGGTCTCGGCGTCGGCTTCGCGAGCTCGCAACTGACCAACGTCATCTTGTCGGACATCGATCCCGACAAGGCGGGCGTGGCCAGCGGGGCCAACACGACCGTCCGCCAGGTCGGGATCGCGCTCGGTATCGCGACGTTCGCGTCATTCATCGGCGCGGCGACCCGTACCACCGGAACGCCGGTTGCGGTGGCGAACGGCGCGCGGCCGGCAATGTTGTTCGCGGCCGCGGTCGTCGCGTTCGGTGGCAGCTTGTCGTTCCTCATCCCACGCGTGAGCGTCGCGCGCAACTCGGTACCCGAGGAGATCGTAAGCGCGCTCGAATCGATCGACGTCGACCCGTCCGCGATCGGATAGCGATCTCAGAAGGAGAGTCTGACCGGGAGCGCCTTCAGACCGTTGTTCAGGTTCGAGCGGATGCGGACGGGTGCACCAGTGAGCTCGATGGTAGGGAACGTCGCGAGCAGCTCCTCGAAGAACACACGACCTTCGAGCCGCGCGAGATGCACGCCGAGGCAAAAGTGCTCGGCGATGCCGAACGACAAGTGCGGGTTGGGCGATCTGCGGATGTCGAAGCGCTGTGGATCGTCGAAGACGTCTTCGTCGCGGTTCGCAGACGTGTAGAACATCACGACCTTGTCTCCGGCCGCGATCTCGACGCCGCGCAATTCCGTGCCGGCGGTGGCCGTGCGCCGGAAGTAGTGCAGTGGGTTCTCGTAACGGAGGATCTCCTCGACTGCACCCGGCACGAGCGCAGGATCGGCGCGCAGATCCGCGAGCTGGTCGGGATGCTCGAGCAGTGTTCTGAGACCCGACGACAGCATCGTCTTCGTGGTGTCGTTGCCCGCCGTCACCAGCTGTACGAAGAAGCTGCCGAAATCGAGGTCGGTCATGTACCGGCCGTTGAAGTCGGTCTCGAGCAGCAGGGTGGTGAGGTCTTCACGCGGCGCCTCCTTCCGCCGGACCGCCGCGAACTCGATCGCGTACATCGCCATGTCGATCGTGCCCTGCGACACATCGGACGCATAGTCGGCGTCCTGGCCGCTCGTATTCATCTCCGCGAGCCGGTGGATGAAGGGCAGGTCGTCGACGGGGAGGCCCATGAGCTGACCGATCACGCGCGACGGCAGCGCGGACGTGACGTCGTGGACGAACTCGACGTCGCCCTGCTCGCCCGACGCGACCATGATCTCGCGGCAGATCGAGCGAATCTGGTGTTCCATGCCGGCGATCACGCGGGCCTTGAACCGCGGCGCGATCGGGCGCCGGTAGTCGACGTGGCGCGGCGGGTCCATGGCGAGCAGCATGTTGCGCATCATGTCGAGCTGCGCGGGCTCGAGATTTTCGAGCATGACCCCGCCCTCGCTCGCGGAGAACAGCTTCGGCTCGCGCGCGACGTGCACGACATCGGCGTGCTTGAGCACCATCCAATACCCGGGTTCGCCCGTCATCTCCTGGAAGTACACGGGCTGCGTGCGGCGCAGCTCGGCCAGCACCGCGTGCGGCGGCGCGCCGACGTAGCCATCCGGGTCGTAAAGATCCTGGGTCACGAGTCGACCAGTACCGGCGGGTGGGGAAGGCCCATCTGCTCGCACATGGCAAGGTAGAACGCGAGCGTGCCCGCGCCGTCGGCGACGCTTTCGACATTGCCGTCGGCATCCAGGTTCAGGTTCGCGCCGTACATCTGGAACCAGACCCGGGTGTCGTCTTCGACACACTGGAGCGTGTGCACCGAACCGGCGGGCTCGTACAGGAACGACCCGGCCCGGTTCACGTAGTCGTATTCCTTGTACTTCCACGCGCCCGAGGTCGTGTATCCCCAGACCGGACCGGTGTGACGGTGTTTTTGCACCTCGAAACCGGCCATGAAGATGTTCTCGACGATCCAGAGGCCCTCGCGCGCTTTGACCTGGAGCACTTTGAGCTGGTTACCGCCACCGATGTCGACGAAGGGCAGCTCGTCGGCGCCGATGTGGACGGCACGGGGTGCGGACTCGATCAGGGCCATGACGTTCCTCCGACTCGGGACATCGCCGTTCGACGCGAGAGACTAGGTGCGTTGTGACGCTCCTACGACCGCGTTGGGTCGCCGGCCATCTGCTCGTGCTGGTGCTCTCGGCCAGCTTCATCGCACTCGGATTCTGGCAACTCGCCCGCAACGACCACAAGCAAGCGCTGGTCCGCGACGCGCGAGCGGCATTCGCCGCGCCCGCTCCCAACGTCTCGGAGCCGGTAGCGGCCGGCAGCCGGGTGCAAGCGTCCGGTCACTACGACCCGACGCACGAGGTGCTGTTGCGCAATCAGGTCCACAACGGCAACGACGGCGACGACGTACTCACACCACTGGTGCTCGCCGACGGCTCGGCGGTGATCGTCGATCGCGGTTGGGTCGCCGCGACCGGCGACCGAAAGGCGCCGATCCACACCGTGGCCGCGAGCGGACCGGTCGTGGTGCGCGGCATCGCGCACACTTCGAGCACGTTGAGCGCGCAGGACGCGGTGAGCAGGATCGGTGGGCAGCTCGCGCTGCCTCGAGTCGACCTGGCCCGCATCGGTCGTGAGGTCGCATACCGGCTCCAACCGCGCTGGATCGAGGTACAGGCGCAGACGCCTGTGCCTCCGGCGGGATCGCCCGTACTGCCGCAGCCGCCGGCCCCCGATCAGGTGAACCACATGGAGTACGCGATCGAGTGGTTCTCGTTCGCCGCCATAGGGATCGTCGGCTGGCCGATCGCGTTGATGGGCTTCGCGCGCCGCCGCGGCGGCTTTTCAACCCCGGATCGTGGCGACGAGGGCGACGATCGCCAGCACCGAGCACGCGGCGCCGGTGATGCGGCGTAGCAACATGCCGGGCAGGATGCGGACGAGCTGACGCCCGCTGACGGTCGCGATCGCCGACACGGACAAGAGCGCGAGCTCGGCGCCGAGCCCGACACTGAGCGGCGAGTGATAGCGCGCGGCGAGGTTGGCGGTCAGAACTTGGGTGAGGTCACCCCACTCGGCGAGGAAGATGACGACGAACGCGGTGACGACGACCCGCCGCACGCGTAGGACCGTCTCCTCGACGACCGCTTCGGCGAACCGCTCCTCTTCCGCCTCCTTCTCGAGAAACGCGAGCGCCGCGCCGACTGCGAACAGGGCGGCGACCAGCCCGTCGACCACGCGGTGCGGGAGCACGTGGAAGAGCCCGACGCCCACACTCACCGCGATCGCGACGTGCACCGTGAAGGCGAGCGCGGCTCCGACCCATACCGCGAGCGGGCGACCGCGCGACGCGAGCAGGAGCGACGCGAACATCGTCTTGTCGGGCAGCTCGCCGAAGAAGATCAACGGGAACACCGCCAGGACGATCCCAAGACGCACCCGGGCGTTCTACCCGATCGCTGCGACCCCGGGCGGACGATCGGTTCCGAGCCCGGGTCGAGCCGGTGCGGTGATCACTCGATGGGGACGACGGGGCGGGCGTTCGCGTCGAGCTGGTGCAGGTACTCGCTGATGCCGTAGCCGACTGATCCGTTGTAGTGCCAGCGGGCCAGACCCTCGTTCACGATCGTGGCGTTCGGCTTCACACCCGCGCGCCCGGGCGAGACGCGCAGGATCTCGGCATCGAGCTCGTGAACGCGCCCTTGCTTGTCGGTGGCGTGCACGTGCGTGGCCGCGTGCGTCACACCGTCGTCGGCGAGCTCGGTCGTGACTTTCCACTCGCGGATGCTCGAATGGGCGCCGTCGGTCCACACCCAGCCCCGATGGAGATCGCCGGCCTCGGTGCCGATCCGGATGCCACCGAAGTGGGTGTCGTCGCCGATGTTGATCGAGAACCAGCGCCACATCTTCGGTCCGCCCCAGCGGCGCGGGCCCCACGACTTGTCGCGGTTGCCGCGGGCGTCGACGAGCTCGTGGCGCGTCCCGTCGACGTCGATCCAGCCGGTCCACCGACCCGCCTGTTCGAGATGACCCTTGCCGACGATCGAGCCTGTCGCCGCGCTCGCGCCGCTTCCCGCGCGCCCCTGGCCATCGACGCCGACCGCGGGGGTGAGCGCATCGAACGTGAGATCGAGCGCGACACGTTCGATCTCGGCGGTGAGCCGCCACGACTGCATCGGCGCGAGCCGCTCGTAGCGCACGCCACCGACTGCGAGATCGTCGTCGGTCATTTCGTGCTGCTCGCGGGTTGCGCTGAAGTGCGCGAGCTCGCCGCCGGGCAGCCACACCGCGAGCGAGACGTCGATGGTTCCTTCGTTCGGGCGCACTCCGATACGCGTGAACAGACCCGCGTCGACGACCGGGCAGTACGCGTTGAAGTAATAGCTCTCGGACCAGGCGAGGTCGCCTTCGACGGGATGGGCGAAGTCGTGACGGGCTTCGAGAATCGGCATGAGCCCGACGCTACGTCAACTCCCTACCGATTTCACGAGCGACGCGTCGTTGAAGGCGATCAAGTAGGCGTTCCCGTCGCCGCGCCGTCCGATACGCGTGACCGACGCGACGTCGAGCTGCATCCGCCAGGTGACCCGTTCGTCGACGCGCAACGCACTGCAGACGGCGGCCTTGATCGGCGACACGTGGCTGACCGCGACGACGAGGTCGTCGGTGAGCACGTCGATGCAGAACGAGAGGACGCGCGCGGTGACGTCGGAAAGCCGCTCGCCGCCGGGCGGGGCGAACTCCGGATCGTTCCGCCACGAGGCCCAGTCGTCCGGCGACACGTCGGCCAGCGCCAGGCCGTCCCACGAGCCGTAGTCGAGCTCGATCAACCGTTCGTCGACCTCGACGGCCAGACCGTGGCGAGCGGCAATCCCGGCCGCGGTGTCGCGCGCCCGTTGGAGCGGGCTGCTCAGCACGCGCGTCACCGGCTCCGACGCGAAACCCCGCGCCAGAGCGGCCGCCTGCTCCGCGCCGAGATCGCTGAGCGGCGCGTCGATGCGGCCCTGCAACCGGCCGCCGCGATTCAGCTCGGTCTGGCCGTGGCGCACGAACGCGATCACTCGCCCTCCCCGACGATCGTCAACCGCCCGCTGCGCAGGAGGTCACGGCGACGGGTCGCGTCGCGCAAGCCGAAGCGCGACCACGTCCACCACGCGGCGGCGGCACCGAGCAGCTCCTCGACGGTCACGACCGGCCACGTGCCGAACAATGCCGCGTCCGGCCGGGCCGCACCGAACGCGGGCCACCAGAACACCTCTTTGTGGGCCCAGGCCGCGCTCAGCACGAGGCCGGCGAACCAGCCGATCGCGAGACCCAGCGCGCGCCGGCGGCGGAGCCGCCGGCCGCGTCCGGTGGTGGCGATCATCGTCGCGATCAGCACCAGCGTCGCGGCGAGGAGCGTGTGTGCGTAGGCCTGGGCGCCGAAGGGCAGGTCGATCAGCTCGGGCAGCAGGGCTCCGGCCGCGACCAGGCGGAAGTCGAGCCCGGGGCTCTGGAACACGTTCCAGACGCCGAAGATCGCGCCGAAGACGAACCACAGGAGCATCGGCGGTCACTCTCCGGGCGCGGGCGCGTCGAGTGCGGCGTTCACGAGCGCGTCGGCGTCGGTGTTCTCGGCGCGCGGAACGTGCTGCAGGTCGACCTCGTCGTAGCCGGCGAGCAACTTGCGCACCTCCTCGAGCAGCGGTCGGAGGTGGGGCTGCTTCACCTTCCAGGTGCCCTTCACCTGCTCGACGACAAGCTTCGAGTCGGCGCGCACGCGCATGCGGCGGGCGCCGAACGGCGCGGCCGCGTGGAGCCCCGCGATGAGTGCCCGGTATTCGGCGACGTTGTTCGTCGTGACACCGATGCGCTCGCTCACGGCCGCAAGCTGCCGGGGCGGCTCGGTCGAGGGATCGAGCACGACCGCACCGATCGCGGAAGGCCCCGGGTTCCCGCGCGACCCGCCGTCACAGTAGATGAGGATCTCAGGGAGCTGTCGTGCGCGCGCGGGCTCGCCGAACAACGACTCCTGCGTCACGGCACAAGGATCGCGGCGCAGTTGTCGCAGTACGAGACGACGTTTCCGGCTCCGCGGCGGATCTGTTCGGCTTCCGTCGACGGGATCGTCAGGTGGCACGCCTGGCACGTCGTGCCGACGAGCCGGGCCGCACCGGCGCCGCGGTTCTGCACGCGGCGACGTTCGTAGTCGCGCAGGAGCGACTCGGCGATCGGCTTGGCCAGATCGGTCCGCGCCTCCGTCTCGCGCCCGATCTCGTCGTCGAGCTCCTTCTCGGTCTCGACGATCGTGGCGCGCAACCGCGAAACGGTTTCCTGCAGGGTGCTGATCGCGGCGTCGAGCCTCGCGAGCTCGCCGTCGAGCGCCTCACGCTTCTCCATGACCTCCAGCTCCTCGTCTTCGAGGTCGGAGCGGCGGCGGAGCAACATGTCGATGTCGGCCTGCATCGCCTGCAGCTCGCGCGGCGAAGAGATGGTTCCCGAGTAGAGACGCTTGTTCACCTCGTCGGCTCGCTCCCCCACCACCTGCGCCTCGTCGTCGATGCGGCGCTCCTCGGCGTGCACCACGCGATGACGCTCGCTCACTTCGGCACGTTCTGCAACCTTGCGCTCCAGCTCGGCGGCGCGTGCCGTCAACTCGGCGCGCTCGGGCATCGCCTCGCGCCGGTGGCGCAGCTGATCGAGCGTGATGTCGCGATCCTGCACCAGCAAGAGCGCTTCGAGCTCCTCGAGGCTCACGTCACGGCCCCGGCCCGGTGGTCGGGGGCGGCGCCTTGTGCGGTGGCACGGTTACGGGTGGACGTTTCTTCTTCGTCGCCGTGGACACCGGGGGCGCCGGCGCCGCGGTCGGTCCCGTCGTCGGCGTCACGCTTATGACCGGAACCGGGTTCGTGGGCGACGGCGTCGACGACGACCTGAAGCTGACCTTGCGCCCGAGCTCGCTGATGAAACGGGACCGGGTGAACTGGCTCGTGTCCGGCGGCTGGAAGTCGAGCGGTGGTAACGGCCCCGACGCGAAGGTCATGAACTTCCGCCAGATCTCGGCGGGATAGGTCGCGCCGAAGACACGGATCCCGCCGACGTTCGTCATCGGGATCTCGCCGACGGGGTTACCCATCCACACCGCGGCGGTGTACTGCGGCGTGTACCCGACGAACCAGGCGTCCTGGTTGTGGTCGGTGGTGCCGGTCTTGCCGGCGGCGGGGCGCGGGAAGCTGCCGAGCGTGCTGCTCGCCGTGCCGCTGCGCAGCACGTTCTTCAACATGTTCGTCTCGGTGCGCGCGACATTTGCGTCGAGCACCCGCATGCCGCCGCTGGGCGCCAGATAGATCGTCTTGCCGTTGCGGTCGACGATCTTCGTGATGAAGCTTGCGCGCTTGAGGACGCCGTCGTTGGCGAGCACCGAATAGGCCTGCGCCATCTCCAGCGGGTGAACCCCGTTCGTACCGAGCGTCGTCGACACGACCGGTTGGAAGTTCGACGTGTTGATGCCCATCGACTTGGCGGTCTGGATGACGGTCTTCACGCCGTCGGTGCCGAAGTTGCCCGGGCCCAGCGAGAGCTCGGTCCGCACGAAGGCGCAGTTGTCGGAGCGAGCAATCGCTCGCGTCAGCGTGATCGTGTCGCCGCCGCAGTCGTTGCCCCTCCCACCGATGTTGTAGAACGCGTTCGAGCCCGAACCCTGGTTGAGCCGCCAGCTCAACGGCGCAGTCGACACGTTGTCGTTCGGTGTATAGCCGCGACTCAACGCCGCCGCGAGCGTGAACACCTTGAACGACGAGCCGGCCTGACGCCCGGGACCTTCGGTGGCCGGGTCGAACTGCATCTGCGCGAACGTCCGACCGTTGGCGATCGCACGCACGCCGCCGTCGGAATTGTCGATCACCACTAGCGACGCGGTGAACGGCGACACCGGAAGAACGGTGCTGACGGCGACCGATGCCTCGAACTGCAGCGGAGGATCGTACGACGTGTAGATCTTCAAGCCGCCGCGGAACACGGCATTGGCGCGCGCCTGTTGGGTCGAGCCGAGCACCTCGGCCGGATCGCCGGACACCGTCGGATCGTCGGTGAGCAGGACGTTCTTGACCTCGTCCATGTAGTAGTCGAGCGAGGCCGAGTGCGGGTAGCTCAACTCGGTCGGCAACGGCACCGACTTCGAGAGCTTCGCCTCGGCCGCGGTGATCTTGCCGTTCGCCACCATCGCGTCGAGCACTTCGCTGCGGCGGCGGGCGGCCGCACCCGGGTGCTTGGCCGGGTTGAGCGCCTC
>DATCCI010000187.1:0-7291 GCA_036511415.1 Acidimicrobiia bacterium | reverse complement strand
GGAGAGTGTCTCGGCGAGCCGCGCCTTGCCCAGGGTGAACGACCGGAGCGGGACGACGATCCCCGCATCGTCTTGGGATCCACTCGGCATTCGCTGCGTATGCTACCGACCGTGGACGCGGTGTATCCCGCCGCGAAGGCGGTGTTCTGGCCCTGGTTGCGGTTCGGCTTGCGTTGGACGATCGAAGGCGAGGCGAACATCCCGGCGCGCGGCCCCGCGATCCTCGCGAGCAATCACGTCTCGTATCTCGACCCGCTCACGCTGGCCTGGGTGGCGAACCAGCACAAGCGGCGCATCCGCTTCCTCGCCAAGGCCGAACTGTTCCAAAATCCGGCGCTCGGTGTGTTGTTGCGAGCCGCGCACCAGATCCCGGTGTACCGGGGAACGGCCGATTCCTCCGGAGCGCTCTCGGCTGCGGTCTCGGCGTTGCGGAAGGGCGAATGCATCGCGGTGTTCCCCGAGGGCACGATCTCAGAGGACCTCGAACCGATGCGCGGCAAGTCGGGAACGGCTCGGCTCGCGCAGGAATCCGGAGTTGCCGTCGTCCCGGTGGGCCTGTGGGGGACTCATCGGTTGATGACGAAGGGCCGCAAGCCTCACTTCTCGTGGGGGGTCGCGCAGGTGGCCGTCGTAGGCGAACCGGTGCACATAGCCGAAGGTGAGCGCCCGAGAGACGCGACGCTGCGCGTCATGGATGCCATCACTGCCTGCGTCGCGCGGGCGCGCGAGATCTACCCGCAGCGGCCCGAGCCGGGCGGCGACGCATGGTGGTGGCGCGATCCGGGGACTGCAACCGCGCACCGGAGACCTGCATGACGCGCATCGCGGTCGTCGGCGCGGGGTCGTGGGGCACGGCCGTCGCTGCGATCGCGGCCGGCAACGTCGCGACGACGTTGTGGGCGCGTCGGCCGGAGCTGGCGGCGCAGATCCGCGACGCGCACGAGAACCCCGCATACCTCCCGGGCATCCGGTTGCCCGCTCGGCTTCACGCAACCGATTCGCTCGAAGAGGCTTGCACCGGCGCCGACGTGCTCGTGCTCGGTGTGCCGTCGCACGGGCTGCGCGCGGTGCTCGGCGAGGCGAGCGCGTTCGTCGGGCCGACGGTTCCCGTGGTGAGCTTGGCCAAGGGCATCGAGCAGGGAACGCTCGCGCGCATGACGGAGGTCGCGTGCGAGGTCCTCTCGGACCACGATGCTGCGTCCGTGGGAGTCCTTACCGGCCCGAACCTCGCACGCGAGGTCGCCGCGGGTCAACCGACCGCATCCGTGGTCGCGATGAGCGACACGGCCGTCGCCGAGGAGATGCAGCAACTGTTCTTCGCGCCGACGTTGCGCGTCTACACCAATCCCGACGTCGTCGGCTGCGAGATGGCGGGCGCGCTCAAGAACGTGCTCGCGATCGGCGCCGGTATCGCCGACGGGCTGGGTTACGGCGACAACACCAAGGCCGCGTTGATGACGCGTGGCCTGGCCGAGCTGGCCCGCCTGGGGGCCACGATGGGCGGCGATCCCCTGACCTTCGCCGGGCTCGCAGGTATGGGTGATCTCATCGCGACGTGCAGCAGCCCGCAGAGCCGCAACCGCCACGTCGGAGTCGAGCTCGGCAAGGGTCGCGCCCTCGACGAGATCATCAACGAGATGAACATGGTCGCCGAAGGCGTGAAGACGACCACAGCGGTCCTGGAGCTCGCGGCGCGTCACGGGGTGGAGATGCCGCTGGCATCGTTCGTCCAACGGGTGCTCTACGAAGGCGCGCATCCTGCCGATCTCGTTCCCGAGCTGATGTTGCGCAAGGCGAAACCCGAGCTCCACGGGATGCGGTGACGGATCGCGCGATGGTCGGCGTCGGCACGTTGGCGACCGGAGTCACGGCTGAAGTCGACGCGTCGGGCACGGTGCATCAAGGCTCGCTTCGGCTCGGGTGGTGCGTACGCAGCGGGAGCGACTGGCTGGTGCCGGGACGCGACGGGCCGGCCCGCCGGTCGCGGCCGCACGCGGCGCCGGTTGTGCAGACGGCGCTGCGCATCGCCGGTGGCGACGCGATCGAGCGGGTCTATGCGGTCGGCGAAGGCGACGACGGGATCGTCGTCGTCGAGGTCGAGAACGATTCACCCGAGGCGATAGCCGTCGCGTTCGTCGTCGACGCGCCCGGTGTCGTCGCGGTCGAGCCCACCGGCGTGCTGGTCGACGGGGTCCGCGTCGTCGCGTTCGCTCGCCGCCCGGGCGCGGTCGAGAGCGACAATCGGCTCGTCTTCCCGGTTCCGCACCGTACGACGGTGCGGGTCGCGCTCACCGGCGCCCCCGTCGACGTGCGCGCCCTTCCCGCCGCCGATGCCGTCGGCCGGGCGTGGGATCGGGTGCTCGACCGCGGTCTGCGCACGGAGCTGCCCGAACCACTGCAGTCCGAGGTCGACGCGGCCCGTGCCGACCTCCTCCTGGCGCCGCCGTCGGCCGACGTGTTCGCCACGCTCGAGGCTTGGGGTCTCGATGCCGAGGCCGTCGAGATGTGGGCACGACTTCCCACGCTGGCCCGGCGCGCCGCGCGGCGGATGCGGGGCGCGGGTCTGCTCGGCGAGACGCGCGCCGCGCTCGTACGCGAGGAGGGCCGCGCGATCGAGGTGTTGCCCGGATTCCGGGTCGCGTGGCTGGGGGTACCGATCGCGGCGCACGGCGTGCCGTTGCGGCACGGGTTGTGCTCGCTCGCGCTGCGCTGGCACGGCGCCCGGCCCGCATTGTTGTGGGAGGCGCCGATCGGCTCGACGGTGCGCGCGCCCGCGCTCGATCCCACCTGGTCGTCGAACGAGCCGGTGGGCGAGACGTTGCTGGCCGAACCCGCTCCCGCACTCTTGTCGATGGGAGAACCGGCCGCGCTTCGCGGGACGAGTGTCGACGCGCCGGATCAGTTCTCGTGAGTGAGCACGTCGACGACCTCGTCGCCGCGGGCCTGTACGACGCCGCCGACCCGGCCGCGGCCGAGCGGCTCGAGTTGTTCGTCTTCCTCTTGGACGAGATCGGTGCGTCGATCCCCGAGCTGGTACGGGCCGACGAGCAGGGTGGGCTGCTCAGCTTCGCCGCGTTTCGAACGCTGCGAATCGGACGTGACGGCCTCACCTTCGCCGAGGCCGCGGCCCGCGCCGAGATCGATCCCGATGTCGCGCTCACGCTCTGGCGCGGCGCCGGATTCGCCGATCCGCGCCCGTTCGAGCGCCGCTTCGGTGCCGAAGACGTCGAGATGTTCCGCCTGTTCGGAGTGCTGGCGAACTTCTTGGCGCACGAGCAGGTGCTGCAGCTGATGCGGACGATCGGTGAGGCCGTCGGCCGGGTGGCGGAGGCAGAGGTGGCGTTGCTGCGGTCGAACATCGAGGCGCCGCTCGCGCAGCGGCGCCAGTTCGTCGACGTCGCCCGCACCTACCAGGCCGTCGCCGACGCCGTCCTGCCGCGCATCTCCGACGCGATCGACGCGATGCACCGTCACCGTCTCCAGGCGATCGGCCGGCGGTACAGCGACGTCGGCGCGCCGACCTCGGTGCTGAACGTCGTGCAGCTCGCCGTCGGCTTCGCCGACCTCGCCGGCTATACGGGGCTGTGGCAAGAGCTCGAGCCCCACCATCTCGCACTGATGCTCGATCGGTTCGAGGCGACGACGGGCGACGTGATCGCGGCTGCCGGGGCGAACGTGGTCAAGCGGATCGGTGACGCGGTGATGTTCGTCACCAACGCGCCCGGTATCGCGTGCTCGCTGGCCCTCGACCTCCTCGAGGCGTGCGCGGCTGCCAAGTTGCCGAAACTGCGCGTCGGGCTCGCGTTCGGCGACGTGATGGTGCGTCAGGGTGACTTCTACGGGCCGACGGTGAACCTGGCGGCGCGGCTCGTCTCGTCCGCCGAGGCGGGGACCGCACTCACCGACGCCGGTCTGCAGCAACGGCTCGCCCGCGTGCGGGGCGGCTACGCGTTCGCCGCCGTCGGCAAGCAGAACCTCGCGGGTTTCGTCGAGCCGGTAGAGACGTTCCAGCTGCTGCGACCCTGACTCACCCATTCGCCTGACTCACCCATTCGGGTGAGAGAAGTCCGCTTCCGGGATTTCTTCTGAATAATGCGGAGAGTAACCGCTTCGTCACGCTAGAGTGTCGACAGAGTCACCGCAACGTGACCAATCGCCCAACGCGAGCCGAAGCCGACGACGTCCGAAGGACCCTTCCATGCGCCGTCGTGCCGGTTTCGCGGGCACCTCTCTCGCAATTTCCCTGGTGGCAGCGGTGCTGTCGGGCGGATCGGCGTTCGGCGCCGGGCTCGGGCACTCGTCCCCGGCCCGGTCGTCCGCGGTCGCGTTGCCCGCGCTCGGGCGTCGGCCTCCCACCCGGCGGTTCGCACTCGCCCCACCCGTCGCGACGATCGCCCCGTCGACCGCCGCGGCCGTCGCGCCGCCGGCCAGTGTCGACCTGCGCAAGTGGGCCGTGACCCCCGGCTACCAGGGTCAGGTCAACTCGTGCGTCCCCTGGACGATCGACTACGCCATGCTCGGCTGGTACTCGCGCTACACCGGCCGCACCGGTCAGCCCTTCGCGCCGATGTACACGTATTCGCAGATCGACGGCGGCGGCGACTACGGCAGCGACGCGACGACCGCATTGCAGCTCGCGCTGGCGCAGGGCAACGACACGCGCGCCGATTACACGCAAGGCGACTACAACTGGGCGAGCCCGCCGACGGCGGTCGAGCGTACGAACGCGGCTCGCTTCGAGATCAAGGGCTACGAGACGATCGTCGCGGGTGTCGGGCTGGCCGGGACCGTGCCCGCATTGCAGCACGCATTGGCGACGAACCATCCGGTCGCGATCGGCATGGCCGTGCGGGACGGCTTCGACAACCTCGGCACGAGTCCGACCGCGGTCGACAACGACAGCACGGGCGCGATCCGCGGCTACCACGAGGTGCTCGCGGTGGGGTACGACGCGGCCGGCCTCATCGTCGAGAACTCGTGGGGCAGGGGTTGGGCCGACGGCGGCTTCGGTCGCATCTCATGGCGGGTCGTGCAGGAAGACGTCGCCGAGGGCGAAACCATCGACGGATTTGCGCAGGCGGCGACGGCTCCGACCGTGAGCGCGCCGGCGGTCGCGCTCGGGGCCCCGGCGACCGGCAACCGCACGACGATCAATGCCAGGGTCACCTGGAAGGGCATGATCGGCAACACCGGCGCGATTACGAATTACTACGCCTGGTACCAGGTGGACGGGCGCGCCTTCGTCGCGGTCACGCTCGCCTCGGCGACGGCGACCTCGTTCTCACACACCCTGACGGTCGGGCGTCACTACCGGATCGCGATCAGGGCGAGGGCGGGGCTCCTGGGCGCGATCCACTACGGCCCGACGTTCGTGGCCTAACGGCGCAGATCCGTATCGCCGGTGAGCCGGAGCGTCGCGATCTCGAAGGGCCGCAGTTCCAACGCGCCCTCGAAGGAAGAGATCGGGGTTCCGCGCAGGTCGACGACGAAGCCCCGAGCGGCTACGCCCTCGTGCTCGAGCGTCACCGTGCCGGTGTCGGCCGCGGTGCGCAAGACGCGCACCACGAGCCCGCCCGGGACGCGCTGGACCGCGGACACCTCCGCGCCCTCGACGCGCAGGGCCGAGCCGGCCGGCGGGCGGCTCGCATCGGTGCGGGACGGGACACGAGTGCGCTCGAAGGGCACCAGGAACGCGTCGGCCGCGCCGTAGCAATCGGCCGCGCGCCAGTCGCCGGGATGCAACAGGACCGCGTACTCCGCCCGTTGCGGACCGAGCAGTTGCGGACCGTCGAGCGGATCGGTCGGGCCGGCCGGGTTCGGGCGCAGTTGCGGCTCCAGGCGGGACAGGAACCCCACCGCGCGCAGGACGGTGAGGGCGAGCGCGCGGCCGTCGTCGACCACCTCGTACTCGAGGAGGCCGTCATGGATCAGCGCCAATCCGGTCGTTTCGTCGGATGCGTCGACGAACCGGCGGGAGGGAAAGGTCGGCAGGCCGAATTCGTGCGCGCCGCCTTCCGCGGTGAGCCCGCGCCGCACGACCGCGAACGCGCATTCGGCGTCGGAGCCCTCGACCCGGGCCGGTAGCGGGAAGTGGGCGCGCAGCCGGTGGTCGCGGGCGCGGTTGTCGATCTCGTGCGCGACGCGCAAGAACCCCTCGCCGGCGCGGAGCTCGAGGACGGTGCGCACGCGCGCCCGCACCGTCTCTTCGCTCCGGCGGCTGCACGCGCGGTCGTCGCCGACCGCGAACGCGGGCCATGTGTACTCGGCCTCGATCGCGATTCGAGCGCGCACCGGTCCGGCTTCCGGAACCTCGACGCGAACGGCGTCGGGCCGGTCGACGACGATGTCGTCGTCGGGTGGCGAGTAGTTGTAGGTGTCGCCGCCGTCACCGCCGTCGACGAGCCGTCCACAACCGGCGACGCGAAGACCTCCGGCCGTCTCGATCGCGTACGTCCCGTCGGTCGGGTCGACGACGATGCGCAGGTGCTCGTTGGACATCTCGCGACCGTCGCGACGCGCGGCGACCCCGGGCGCCGCGTTCGCCGGAGCCGGAGCCGGACCGTCGACCGGCGTGAAGCACGACCAGCCGAAACCCTCGATCTCGCCGGTGTCGAACAACAGATGGCGCACCGGCGCAACCTGCAGTCGCAGTCGCATGGTGTGGCCGGCCTCGCCCAGCGCGAGCATCTGCTCCTTCAGCTCGGCCAGGTCGGTTCGGTCGTCGCCCCGGCGCGCCTCGTGCACCACGATGTCGTAGCCGTCGGCAACACCGGGTCCGCCGCCGCCCGTCACCTCGTATGCGCGGATCTGGCGCCCGGCGAACTCGGTGCCGCGCATCATGTCGAGCACCCACCGGACCTTCTGGCCGGTGACCATCGTCTGGAAGCCCTCGCCGCCGATCTCGCCGCCGACCTCGCCGAGTGCCTGCACGGGGTGTGCCTGCCCGTCGGGGCCCACGAAATGGCACGGGCCGGTCCCGGGAACGCGCGCGTCGACGATGCCGGAGCGCGCCCGGGCGGTGGGGTTCGCGACGACGGTGGTCTGCGCGGGCGCGCCGACCTGGCTCGCGAGCGCGCGCATCGCGTCGTGCGTGAGACCGTCTCCGATCTGGCGGGCCTCGTAGTAGCGCACGAGGACCTGGTCGACGACTTCGTCGCTGCTGCACGCGCACGACGAGTCGTGCGCGCTGTTCAACACGAGTTTGCGCCACGCGATCTCCGCGAGCGCGTGCGGGTATTGCTCCGCGGGGAGGAAGAGCGCCGACAGCGGTTCAGCCTGCTTCTCGAGCGAC
>DATCCI010000186.1:0-2120 GCA_036511415.1 Acidimicrobiia bacterium | reverse complement strand
CAGAAGGGCGGGGTCGGCAAGACCACGACCGCCGTCAACCTCGGGGCCGCGCTCGCCGAGCTCAACTACCGGGTGCTCGTTATCGACCTCGATCCGCAGGGAAATGCGACGACGGGGATGGGGATCAGCCACCGCAACGTCGAGGGTTCGATCTACGACGTGATCATGAACGACGCTCCGATCGACGACTGCACGGAGCCCACGACGGTACGCAACCTCTTCGTCGTCCCCGCGACCATCGACCTGGCCGGAGCCGAGATCGAGCTCGTGCCCGCGTTCTCACGGGAGCTGAAGCTCCGCCGGGCGCTCGCCCAGATCAGTGGATCCTACGATTTCACGCTGATCGACTGCCCGCCTTCACTCGGGCTGCTCACGGTCAACGGACTCGCGGCGTCGGACGACGTCATCGTCCCCATCCAATGCGAGTACTACGCGCTCGAGGGCCTCGGCCAGCTCCTGCGCAACGTCGCGCTCGTGAAATCGAACCTCAACCCGTCTCTCGACGTCCGCGGAATCGTGCTCACGATGTACGACGCCCGCACCAAGCTCGCCGAACAGGTCGAGCGGGAAGTTCGGGCGCACTTCGGCGCCAAGGTGTATCGCACTGTGGTTCCGCGCACGGTGCGTATCTCCGAGGCGCCCTCGTTCGGGCAGCCGGTAACCGTGTTCGACTCGACCTCCCGCGGTGCGCTCGCCTATCGCGAGCTGGCGAAGGAGGTGAGTCGTGGCGCGACCCGGAGGGCTGGGTAGAGGTCTCGGGGCTTTGATCCCGACCGGAACGGTCGCGGAGCAGGCCGGCGGTCTCGCCGATATCCCGATCGCGGAGATCCGGCCGAACCCGCAACAGCCGCGCGAGCATTTCGACGAGGAAGCGTTGGCTGCCCTGGCGGCTTCTATCCGCGAGGTCGGCATCTTGCAGCCCGTTCTCGTTCGGGCGGCGGAGGGCGGTGGCTATGAGCTCATCGCCGGCGAACGGCGCTGGCGCGCCGCGCGTCGCATCGGTCTCCAAACTGTGCCGGCGATGGTGCGGGTCGCCGATGACGCGGCGATGCTGCAACACGCCATCGTCGAGAACATCCAGCGCGAGGAGCTGAATCCGCTCGAGGAGGCGGCGGCCTATCAACAGCTCATCGAGGATTTCTCGTTGACCCACGAGGACGTGGCGACGCGTGTGGCCAAGAGCCGGGTCACGATCACCAACACGCTGCGGCTGCTGCAGTTGCCGCCGTCGATCCAGCGCAGCCTCAAGGACGGCACCATTCGCATGGGCCACGCCCGGGCGCTGCTCGGCACGCCGGATCGTGCCTTCCAGGAACAGCTCGCCCGGAGGGTCGTCGCGGAAGACCTCTCGGTGCGGGAGGTCGAGGAGGCGATTCGCACTCGAGGCGAGACGGCCAACGCCAAGCCCGAGGTCGCGGCCGTGGCGCCGGAGCCCGGCGGCCGGCTCCGCCAACCCGGCCTGCTCGAGCTCGAGGAGCTCCTCGGCGATTACCTCGAGACCCGAGTCAAGATCACCATGGGCGCGCGACACGGCCGCGTGATGATCGACTTCGCGAACCTCGAGGATCTCGAGCGGATCTACCGCGCGATGAGCCAGGGACCAGCCGGAAAACTCTGAACTAGCCCGCCCGGCCGGGGGGTTCTTCGACCCGCGGTTCCTCGAGGCCGCGGCGGATGCCCTCGACCAACGCCCCGGCCACCTCGGGAAGTCGGGCGGTGAGGAGAGCCCGAGCGTCGGCCTCTTCGCGTCCGACGAGCTCGCAGACGACGGCCGTCATACGCGTCTCTCTTAGGAACCGGTAGGTGCGACCGATCGGCTCATCGACGTCGTCGAGCACCGAGCGCAACGACTCCGTCAGGCGCAACGCGAGGCAGAGCCCGCCTTCGGAGCGAAACGATCGACTGAGGAAATAGGCGCAGCGCACACCGGGCTCGCCGCTGTTGGTGAGCGCGACGAATGCACCGGCACGGAACCGGTTGGCCTGCGCAGTGAGAACGCTCGGATCGTCACCGGATATGTCGAGGCCGACGACCGCGCCCGCGTTGCTCATCGCGCGCTCGACCGCGTGCGCGAGTGCACCCATCGCGGGCTCCGCGACCAGGAACACGCGCAGGCCGTC
>DATCCI010000185.1:0-4822 GCA_036511415.1 Acidimicrobiia bacterium | reverse complement strand
CTCCTCGGTCGTGCCGGGATACGTCGTCGACTCGAGAATCACCACGACGCCCGGCCGCACGTAGCCGGCAATCGTCTCCGCTGACGCCTCGATGTAAGAGAGATCGGGAACGCCCTCGCGCAAGGGTGTTGGTACCGCGATCACCGCAACGTCGAATCCCGCACACGAGCTCGGATCGATCGACACCTGGTAACGGCCCGACGCCAAGGCGGTCGCGAGCACGTCGGAGGAGATGTCCTCGACCAGCGACTCACCCGCCTGCAGCCGCTTGACCCGCCCCTCATCGAGATCGAAACCGACAACGTCGTAGCCGACGGCCACCGCCCTCATTGCGAGTGGCAGACCGACATAGCCCTGCCCGACGACCACCACTCGTGACTCCATCCGCGCTCCCATATCCTTCATCGTCGCGCAGTGCGCGCGGCCGAGGCGGCCACGGAGCGCGGCCTCGCCCACTCACCTCGGGACCGACGACCGGAGGCTGTGAATGCCGCAAAGGCTCATCCGGTGCCGTGACCTGCAGTTTCGCGCATGCATGAGCGGCGAGTCACGGGCGCGAGATGAATCGGCGCGAGCGCGTTCCTACGGTCTCGTCCCGCCCCTGGATCGTTATTTTGTGCTGCGCTCTGCGCGATCGGGTGTCGCGGCCCTGTCGTCGATGGCTTCGAACATCGCGGCGGCTTCGCTTGCGCTCAGGGGCAGGTTCCATTCGTGCTGGGCGAGAGGCTCTTCTTGCGTCAGGTCGTAGCAGTCGCTCCCTTCATCGACCGCGACCTGCTCGGCGATTAGCAGGCGCTCGTAGCGACGCTGCGCCCGAAATTTTGCGTCGGCGAGGTTCGCGGCAGGCAGCCTGATCTCCACGTCGATGACCCATGTGACCTCACGCAACTTGATATGCCCGAGGAACCCGATCGTCGAATGGCCGAGTTTCATCCCGTAACTCGTCTCGGTGGCGAGAAGCTTGCCCCCCGCGACCTGGGCGGACCAGTAGCCGAAGTCGCGTTCGTTGTCGGCGGGCGCCCATTCGTAGGTCATCGTGGCGACGCTCCCTTCGGTCGGTGAGCTGGGTGATCATTGGGATCTCGGCGCTGCGCAGCGCCTCGCTTATCGAGTTCGTGAAGCCGCCAAGCCGTCGCGGAGCGGATCACCCATTCACCGAGGACCGACGCGTGTCGTTCGATCCAGGCGAGGCCGACACTTCTCTCTCACGCGGCGAACGTCAAGGCCTGCGGAAATGATCGAGGTCCTCGATCGACATACCATCGCCACAGTGGCAGTCGCAGGTAGCGACCGCTCGACTCCGCGTGGCGACATGCGTCACGATCGGTGTGGAACCCGACGTCGATACGACCGGTCTCCTCGTGGCTCGAAGCGCATTGGTTCGGCCGGCAGCTCCCATCCGGAGAGGTGAACTGACTGACCGTATGATCGATCGGTTGGCCGATATTGGGTTCCCCGACGACGACAGCGGTTCGCTCGTAGCCCCCAATATCGCGCGGCGGGCGGCGATTGGCGGCGTGATCGGTCCGATCGGGTTCGTCACGGCGTGGTTGTCGACCGGGTTCGTCAAGGCGCGTTACTCGCTCCTTTACGACCCCATCAGTGATCTCGCGGGAGCGCACGCGTCGACCCGGCCGGCGATGACCGCGGGATTCGTCGTGCTGGCCGTCGGGATGTGCTTCTACGCTCGGGCCTTGCACTCCGCGCTCGCCGGATTGGCATGGATCACGGCCGCGATCACCGGCCTCGCGACACTGGGCGTCGCCGCGTTCCCACTACATCATTCGTCCACCGTCGATTCCGTGCACGGCACGTTCGCCGGAATCGGCTACGTCACGCTCGCCGCGACCGCGCTCGTGAGCGCAGCACCGCTGTACCGCCGGGGCCTCCACGAATGGGCGCGCACCGCCGCGATCGCCGGTGTCGTCAGCGCGATCGCTCTCGCGCTCACGCTCACGGGATCGCTCCACGGTCTGTTCCAGCGCATCGGGCTCACCGCCGGCGATGTATGGGTCGTCGCGAGCGGGGTCGCGATTCTGCGGGGATCGTGGACCCGCGCCGAAGAGCTCAGGACTTGACGACGACGCGCACGATCGCCACGTAGAAGACGAGACCCGCGGCGATCACGAGCGCGTGGAACACCTCGTGATAGCCGAAGACGTCGGGTACGGGATCGGGTTTGCGGGTCGAGTAGACGACCGCGCCGAGCGAGTACACGACGCCGCCGAGGACGAGCAGCGAGAACGAGACCACCCCGAGGTCGCGCCACAACGTCGGTGAGAACGCGAGGGCGGTCCAACCGATCGCGATGTAGAGGACCGCGACCAACCAGCGAGGTGCGTTCAGCCACAACATCTGCAGGACAACACCGACGACGGCGAGCGACCAGACGACGGCGAGGAGGACGCGCGCGCTGCTGACGTCGAGCGCTGCGACCGCGATCGGCGTGTAGGTGGCCGCGATGGCGACCATGATCATCGAATGGTCGAGCCGGCGCAGCCGCAGACGCGTCGCATCCGACCAATGGCCCCGGTGGTACAAGGCGCTGGTGGTGTACATCGCGGTGAGGCCGAGCGTGTACACGAGCACGGCACACCGCACCGACGCCGTGGACGCGAGCGCGAACAGCACGACGCCGAGGACCAAGGATGCGAACGCGGCGATCTGGTGGGACACGCCCCGAAAGCGTGGCTTCGCCGGCCGCACTGGGGTTTCGGGCTCATTCACTCGCTCACCTCCCCCGCTCGGATCGTCCCAGACTCGCGCACTCCGCCAACAGGTGGCATCATCGCCTCATGACCGGAGCGACCTGGACCGACGACGCGTGCTCGCTCGTCGACGCATTTCGACGCGGTGAGCGCTCCCCTCGCGAGGAGCTCGAGTCGGTCTTCGCCGCGATCGAGAGCAGCTCGCTCAACGCCTTCTCGTTCGTCGACCGCGAACGCGCACTGCTGGCTGCGGAGCACGCCGACGTCTCGCGGCCCTTCGGCGGCGTACCCGTCGGAGTGAAAGAGCTCGAGCCGGTAGCGGGTTGGCCACAAACCGAAGGGTCGCTCGTGTTTCGAGACCGCGTGGCCAGCCGCACCAGCACGGTGGTCGAACGACTGCTCGGAGCCGGCGGCGCGGTTCCCGTCGGCCTCACCACTGCCAGCGAGTTCGGCGGGCTGAACGTGAGCGTGACGAAACTGAACGGCGTAACCCACAACCCGTGGCGACACGGACGAACCGTGGGCGGCTCGTCGGCCGGCAGCGCGGCCGCGGTGGCCGGAGGGATCGTCCCGCTCGCGACCGGCGGCGACGGGGGCGGCTCGATTCGCATCCCGGCCGGCTACACCGGCTTACTCGGAATGAAGGGCACGTACGGCCGGATCCCGCGCGGCCCGCATGCCTACTTCCGTCCCGGCACCATCGTGCTCGGGTGCCTCGCCCGATCGGCGCGCGACGCGGCGCGCTATTTCGACGTCTGCGCCGGATATGACTCGCTCGACCCGTCGAGTCTCCCCGCTCGACCGGGGTGGGAAGCGGGCCTGGGAGCGAACGACCTCAAGGGCCGCCGGGTCGCGGTCGTCCCGGCCCTGGGGGGCGTCACCCTCGAGCCCGGCGTCGAGCAGCATCTGCGCGCGTCGGCCGCGGCGTTGATTGCGGCTACGGGAATGATCGAGGTCGACCTCTCGATCGAGGTTCCGAATCTCGCGGCGCAGTGGATGATGGGCAACCTCGCGACCCTGCTCGCCGATCTCGGTGAGCGCTGGCCGCGCTGCGCCGACGAGCTCACCGACGAGCTGACCGTCGGGCTGCTGCTCGCGCAGTCGATGTACAACCTTCACACCGCGGCGGTCGCCGAGGAACTACGGATCCGGGCGTATGAGGCGATGGCCGCGGCGTTCGACGACGTCGACTTCGTGATCGCGGCGACCAACCCCGGCCCCGCGTTCGCGGCGCACGCGACCATGAGCAACCCATCGGCGAGCTTCATCGACTGGGCAAAGGCGAACCGGTTCGCACGGCTGGGCTTTCGAGGAGTCATGGGCGGTGTCCGCCTCGCGGGGGCGGCCTTTCCGAAGCTTCCCTCGGCTGTGCTCGACATCGCATCCGAGCGGTTTCCCGACCTCGTGCACATGGGCGCGCTCACGATCATCTCCAACATCTACGGCAATCCGGCCGTATCGATCCCGAGCGGATTCGTCGACGGATTGCCGGTCGGCATGCAGGTGCTCACGCGTCATCACGCAGACGAACTGCTCTTCGACGTTGCACTCGCTGGAGAGCGCGCGATGCCGTGGCCGCTGGTCGCGTCCTCGGCTTCAGCTGCCCCAGGACTTCCCGAACTGGGCGACGTCGAGCACCCGGCCGGTGAAATCGGTATCGATCTGCGCGGCGAGGTACGCGACGGGCGGACCGACGTCGGCGGGGGTGGCCCAACCGGTCCAGTCGAAGTCGGGGCCGAACTCCATCGTGGTGTGCTCGGTCTTGACCGCACCGGGTCGCAACGCGTTGATCGTGATGCCGAGCGGTCGTAGCTCGGGTGCAGCGGCCGAGGAGAACCGCTCCAGCGCGGCCTTCGCCACCGAATAGATGACGTATCCGGGCGGCATGAGCGCGCTCACCTCGTGCGCGGCGGCACCCGACGAGATGTTGACGATGCTGCCGCCACCGGTGCGCTGCATGTGCGGCGTCACCGCCCGCGTGAACAGGTAGAGGCTGCGGACGTTGACGCGCATCGAATCGTCCCAGAGCTCGACCGTCGAGGCATCGAGCGGTGCGCGGCTGGGAGTCATCGCGTTGTTCACGAGCGCGTCGAGCCGGCCGAACTGCGCGACGG
>DATCCI010000184.1:0-2800 GCA_036511415.1 Acidimicrobiia bacterium | reverse complement strand
GTCGTGTTCCTGTTCGCGATGCTGGCCGCCGGCTTCACCGCGGGCACCGCCGGGATCGCGGTCGTCGAGCGCACGATCCGCCGCCGGGGCGGTGCGCGCCCGACGATCGCCGGCGCGGCCGTCGACAGCCTGGCGCTGCCGGCCGTCGAGGCGCACGAGGCGCACAGGCGCGCGCTCCAGACCGGGATGACGATCGCCGGCGCGATCGGGCTGCACAACTTCGCCGAGGGACTCGCGATCGGACAAGCCGCGGCAAAAAGCGAGATCGCGCTCGCGACATTGCTGGTGATCGGCTTCGCACTCCACAACGCCACTGAAGGTTTCGGCATTGTCGCTCCCCTCGCGGGTGAGGTGACCGAAGACGGTCGTCGCTCCTTGCCGAGCTGGAGTTTCCTGCTCGCGATGGGCGCAATCGGTGGCGGTCCGACCTTCGTCGGTACGGCCGTCGGTCACGCGTTCACATCGCAGGCCTTGTCGGTGGTGTTCCTCTCGCTCGCGGCCGGATCGATCTTGTACGTCGTGATCCAGCTCACGGGCGTCGCCGCGAAGAACAAACGGATGGACCTCTTCGCATACGGACTCCTGATCGGGATCATCCTCGGCTTCCTCACCGACGCGATCGTCACCGCCGCCGGCGTTTGATTACCGACCGGGTTGCGTCGCGTTCAGGAACGGATGTCCTTACGGCGGAACCACACAACGGCAATCGCGCCGAAGACAATCAGATACACGAGCTGCGAGACGATACCGACGATCATGTCGTGCGGATATCGGTTCTCGGTGAACATCGGTTCCCACGCGCTGAAGTAGTGCGTCGGGAAGAAGTAGCGAACGCGACCGAGTTGCGAGATGCTGTCGAGGATCTCCGAAACGATATAGACGCCGATCGTCGCACCGATCGCGCTCGCGGCAGTATCCGTGAGCGTAGAGAAGAGGGTGCCCAAGGCGAGCAGCGCCGTGAACCCGAATGCGACGTAGGCGGTCGCGATGGCGACGCGCAACAGCAACACACCACGGCCCAGCTGAAAGCCGGCTGCCAAGCCACTGCCCGATAGCGCGCCAAGATCCGGAACGGTGATGGTCCCGCCGGACGAGAACGCGCTGATGCCCGGGACGGTGACGGAGTGTGCACCGAACAGAATGAGGCCGGCGACGAGCCCCGCGAGCGCCACCAAGATGGTCGCGGCCCAAATGAGCGCGCCCGCGACAATTGCCTTCGCGACGAGCAGCCTCCCGCGCGGTACCGGCCGCATCAGCAGGTAGCGGAGACTGCCCCAGTTCGCGTCGCCCGCCACGGAGTCGCCCGCGAACGTGCCGGCGATCACGACGAGCAGGAACCCGCTCATCGCGCTCAGCACTGCGGCGGGTACCAGGAACCCGCTCTGTTGCGCGATCCGGAACAGCCCCTCTCCGCTGTCGCCATCTCGCCGATTGCCGCGGGCGTTGATGGCGACCACGATCAACGTCGGGAGCCCGACGAGCAAGAACGCGACGACCAGCGTGCGCGTACGCCTCGCCGCCTTGGTGAACTCGGTTCGGATCAACGCGATCATGAGGGCACCTCGGCCGCGTCGGCGCGGGTCGGCGTCGCGTCACCGGCCGCGAGGAGATCCAAGAAGGCGTCTTCCAGGCGCTGAGTGGGCATGATCGTCTCGAGCCGGAATCCGGATCCGACGAGCATCGCCGCAACGTCGGAGCGGCGGCCGTCGTGCAACTCGATGACGAGGCCGTCGCCCTGGATCTGGACCTTCGCAACGCTCGCAACGTTCGACAGCAACGCCCGCGCGCGTTCACGGTCGTCGACCTCGACGTAGACCGAGCCCGCCGAGCCGATGAGGTCGCTCACGGTTCCGTCGGCCACGAGGCGGCCGTGATTCATGACGAGCACGTGGCTGCAGACCTGCTCGACCTCGCTGAGGTGGTGGCTCGACAAGAGCACGGTCGCGCCCTGCCCGCTGAGCCGGCTTATCAGTTCGCGGATCTCGCGGATCTCACCCGGATCGAGGCCATTGGTCGGCTCGTCGAGCACGAGGAGCTCCGGGCGCCCGAGCAGCAGTCGCGCGAACCCGAGCCGCTGCTTCATCCCCTGCGAGTACGTCTTCACGTTCCGATCGATCGCGTCACCGAGCCCGGCGATCGCGAGCGCGCCGTCGAGATCGGCATCCTTCATGCGCGCGCCGCCCGCTTCCCACCACAGCCGCAGGTTTCGCATCCCCGACAGGTGCGGGATGAACGCGGCTTGTTCCACCATCGCGCCGACGCGCACGAGTTGCCGGCAGCCGGGGGTGACCAGCTCTCCGAACAGGCGCGTCGTCCCGCGCGTCGCCCGCTCGAGGCCCATGAGCACGCGCAACGTCGTGGTCTTGCCCGCGCCGTTGGGACCCAGGAGCCCGTAGACCTGCCCGCGCTGCACGGCGAACGAGAAGTCCTCCACCGCGCTCACGTCACCGAAGGTCTTCCACAGCCCCTCGACCTCGACGATCGGGTCACTCATCCGGCACCTGCTTCCTTCCGTCGCCGAAGGATGGTATCGACGGCTGCAAGCGCTACACCCGCGGCGGAGCTTCCTGGACGAGGAACTCGCCCGCGCTGCGCATCTGCAGGGTGAAGAAGGCGTCGTAGTCGTGGATGACGTTGTGCAGGTGACCGAACATCTCGAGGTTGATGGTGCCGAGCAGTTGCGACCAGATCGCGAGGCCGCGGGACAGCACCGCGTCGGGGACCCCGGGCGCGGCCGTCCGTCGGAGTTGCGCGAGGTCCGAGCGGATCGTGCGCGACATTGCGGGTGCCGCACCGGGCG
>DATCCI010000183.1:0-2001 GCA_036511415.1 Acidimicrobiia bacterium | reverse complement strand
AGCAGGTCGGTCATCACCCCGCCGAGGCCGACCATCACGACCGGGCCGAAGGCGGGATCGGAAGCGAGCCCGACGATCGCCTCGATGCCCCGCGGCGCCATCGGCTGGATGACGGCCCCGCCCATCTGTGCGCCGAGCCGTGACTCCATCGTCTCGTACGCCGTGCGCACCGCATCGGCGTTGTCCAGTCCCAGGGCGACGCCGCCAACTTCCGACTTGTGGACGACGTCGCCGGAACGAGCCTTCAAGACGACGGGAAACCCGACGGACGCCGCCACCACGGCTGCCTCTTCCGCGGTCGTCGCGCCACGAGTCGGCAGCACCGGTACCCCGCAAGCCTCAAGCAGGCGCGCCGCTTGATCGAGCTCAAGCCAGCCCCCTGTGCCGCTGCTGGCGAGCTTCGAGGCGACGATCTCGCTTATCGTCGGCTGGTCGGACAGATCTTCGGGCAACGCGGCGGAGGGCCGAGGGCGCCGGCGCCATTTGGCGTAGCCGCAAACGTGACCGAGGGCCGCCGCCGCCCGCTCCGGCGATGGAACCTCCGCGACAGCTGCCGCACCGCTCGGACCGAGCGGGGTGTCAACCCCGACAGTGCAGGCGACGACTGGCTTGCCGGCAAGTCGCGCAACGTGCGCGACGCTCTCGCGCGCCGCCGCTGCCGAGGTCGTCAAGGTTTCGGTGAAGACGACGATCACGGCGTCGATGGCATCATCTCGCAGGACGATCTCGAGCGCCTGCTCGAGCATCGCCGCAGTCCCGTCTGCGGTGAGGTCGACGGGGTTGGCGACCGCCGCAGCGGGGACAAGAACCTTGCCGAGAGCGTGCTGCGTCGCCTCCCGAATCTCCGGGACGGCCAGCCCGCCGCCCTCGCAGGCGTCGGCGGCCAGAATTAGCGGGCCGCCGGAATTCCCGACGAGCGCGACGCGACGCCCCGTCGGCAGCGGCGCGGCCAGCAGGATGGCGGAGACATCGAGCAGCTCCTCGAGACGGTCGACCTTTATGACTCCCGCGCTTTGCAGGAGAGCGGCGACGGTAACTTCGGGGGTCGCCGCGGCTGCGGTGTGCGAGCGGGCCCCGCGGGCGCCTGCTGATGTTCTGCCCGCCTTCAGCGCCACGATGGGCTTCGTCTCACCGACTCGCCGGGCAATGCGGGCGAACTTGCGCGGGTTGCCAAGCGACTCGAGGTAGAGCGCGATCACCGAGGTCCGGTCGTCGTGCTCGAAGAAGCACAGGAGGTCGTTCGGGCTCACGTCGAGCTTGTTCCCGACCGACACGAAGGCTGAGAGGCCGAGGCCCGCGGCGCGCGTCTGTTCGCCGAGCACGACCCCGACCGCGCCGGACTGCGAGACGAGGGCAAGGCGCCCGGGCAGCGGATCGAGCGAGGCAAAGGTGGCGTTCATCCGGATCTCGGGGTCGGTGTTCACGACACCGAGGCAGTTCGGGCCGACGATGCGCATCCCGTGCCTGCGGGCGACGCTGAGCAGCTCAGCCTCGACCGCGGCGCCGGAGCGGCCTGTCTCCCCGAAGCCCGCGGTAATGATGGTGACAGCGCGCACGCCAATCGAGGCGGCCTCCTCGATCACGCCAGGAACCGCTGATGCGGGAACGGCGACGACCGCGAGGTCGATCGGCTCGGGAATCGACAACAGCGCCGAAAACGCGGGCACGCCGCAGACCGCCCGCGCGGAAGGATTGACCGGGTAGACGGTTCCCGAGAAGTCGCCGACGAGCAGGGACCGGACGACCTCGTGGCCGACGTTCCCCGGGTGACGTCCTGCTCCGACGACTGCGATGGAGCGCGGACGAAGAATCGCCGCGATGCTGGCGACCTCCGCTATCGCCTCCCGCCTGTCACACGAAGCGCGAAACTCAGGCGTCGGTCGCAGGTCGATCTCGAGCCGTACCGTGGCCGCGCCGTTGTGGCGGGTGCAGTGCAAGCCCGTCGCCCCGAACACCTCCAGCATGGCCAGGTTCTGTGCCATGACCTCGGCGAGGAAGCGC
>DATCCI010000182.1:0-3014 GCA_036511415.1 Acidimicrobiia bacterium | reverse complement strand
GGTCGCGGGGGTCGCCGACGCCGCGCGCGTACTCGGTCTTCCCACCTGAGCCGCCGCGGATCGGCCCGCCGATCTCATCCCGGAGGTGTTCGCAGCGGCAGCTCGCGCATGAGCGTCGCCGAGATGCCGCTCCTCCCGATGAATCGCGCAACGTCGGAACGGATCGCGGCCTTGCCGGCTTCGGAGTCGTAGAACCGTTCGTCGAAGTCGGCCCGGGTACGGAACCGGAGCTCGGCAATGCCGTCGATCCCGGCGCCGCCCGGCGTGTACGTGCTCAGCACGACGTTCTGCGTGTAATCGGCGAGACCGACGTGGTGCGCCAGGGCGATCGGTCCGTGCACTTCGGTCCAGTGGCGTACGAACTGTCCGTGCGAGAGCCCCTCCGCGCGCCGAACGAACGACACGTATTTCACCCCGGGCGCGTACTCGCCGTCGGGCCACGTCCGTTCCCACGTGGCGACGTGGTGCGGATCGACCCGGAAGACGTTCACCTCCCGGGCGACGGCGTAGAGCTCGTGACGCGCGGGAAGATCGTCGAGATCCTGGGCCCGGGCGAGGCCGAGCGCGATCAGCACGTCGCAGGGCGGTCCGGCGAACCGGCCCTGATCGGGATCGGCGAAGCTGATCGTGCACGCCTGCACACCCGCGTCCTTCAGCGCGACCGGTATCCAGGTGTCGAGCAGCGACTCGACGTTGGCTTGCGGGCTTCGCCACAGCGCGATCAGCAGGTGCTCCACGACGTTCGAGACTACGTGGGCTGCAGCCACGTGTCGCCGTCGAAGTCGTTGCCTTCGAGGTCGAGGGCGCGGTCGGTCACGACGGCGTGCTCGCGCGGCGCGCTGATCGCGTTGCCGCGAAAGGCAATGTCGCCCGCGCCCCAAACGTAGATGCCGACCCGGCAGTCGTGGAACCAGGAGTCGCTGACGACGGTGCCGGTGGCGGCGCCCTCGGCGACCACTCCGCTGTCGCAGTGCTCCGCGAGCTGCTTCTCGACGCGGTTGCCGGCGCCACCCTCGATGGTCACCGCGCGCATCGTCCGGAAGGCGCGATTGCGGTAGAGCGTCGAAGCGCTCGCATCGAGGAGATGGACGCCGAACCACCGCGTCTCGTAGCGGTTGCGCTCGACGCGCGCCTCGGACGTCTCGACGCACTTGATCGCGCAGAGGTCGTCGCGGCACTCGTTCTCCGCGATCGTGTGACCGGCTCCGCCCTGCACCTCGATGCCGGCACCCCAACGCAGGCCGTGCTGGTAGTTCGCACGGACCACGCATGCGTTCGTCCCGATGAGCCAGACCTTGCCGCCGGCGATCACATTTCCCGCGATCAGATGTCCACTGCCGCCGACGATCGCGATCGACTCCACGTGGCAGTCACGCACCGTCAACCCGTCGCCACCCTGACTGGTGACGCACGTCGGCGGGATCATCATGTAGCCGGGCGCGCCGCCGGTGACCGTGACCGCTTCGAGGGTCGCGCCGTTGCCACCCAGCACCACCGCGACCTTGCCGCCCGCGTGGATCACGACGCGCGCCGAGCTCTCGCCGCGGAGCGTCACTCCGGCGGGAACGACGATCGGGAAGCCCTCGTCGTCGTAGCGGCCGGCGGGAACGTCGACCACGTCACCCGGAGCGGCCGCCGCGAGCAACGCGGCCAGGGCCCCCTCCGCCGCGGAGTCGTTGCGCAACCGAACCGGTTGCCGGTCGACGGCGAGCTCGATGCAGTACCGCGTGCCGAAGGGGTGACGATCGACCGCGCGGGCATCGACGACCAGGCCCGAGTCGGATGCGCGGAACGCGAGCTGTTCACCCGCGGGAGTCGTCACGCTCGTCACACCGCGCACGGAGGCGAAGCAGGGTTCCGGCGCCGACGACAGGTCGAACGCGTGGACGACGTCGCCGGTACGCGTGTACCAATGCGACGCGGTTCCCGGCGTGTCGAAGCTCGTCGACTCGTGGATGGCTTCCGCGTGTGCCCGCACCCAGGCGCCCGACTCGCGCAGGAGGCGCGTCTGGATGTCGGGCAGCGTGCCGTCGGCGTTCGGTCCGACGTTCAGCAGGAGGTTGCCGCCCTTGGCGACGGTCTCCACCAGCATCGCGATGATCTCGGCCGCGGTCAGGAAGTCGTCGAGGCCCTCGTTGCGGTTGACGCAGAACGACGAGCCGAGCCCGCGACACACCTCCCACAGCCGGTCCGGTGCTACCCCGGGGACGTCGTACTCGAACGTCACGAAGTCGGGGTCGGACGCGAAGAATCGGTCGTTGCAGACGACCTCGAAGCCGTGCGCGGCTGCGTACTCGCGGGCCTGCGCGACGATCAGGTCGGCGCGCCAGTGACCACCGGGGTGGCCCCAGTGACCGTCACCCCACAGCACGGCCGGCTCGTAGCGCTCGACCAGCTCCCGGATCTGCGGGCGCATGAACGCGTCGACGTACCGCTCCGCGTCGGGGTAGTCGGCATGGCTCCAATCGAGCAGCGAGTAGTAGCAGCCGAACACGTGACCGCGCCCACGGACGGCGGCCGCGAGGTCGGCGACGACGTCGCGCTTCGGGCCCAGCGCGACCGAGTTGCGGCCGGTGTACGCGGTGTCCCACCAGCAGAAGCCGTCGTGATGTTTGGTGACGTGCACCAGGTAGCGCATGCCCGCGTCGTCGAGGAGCTGCGCGTACGCATCGGCCTCGAAGTGTTCGAAGGTGAGGTCGGGAACGAAATCGTCGAAGGCCTGCCGCCCGTAGTGCTCGCGGTGCCAGGAGACGACCTCGGGCAAGGGACAGGTCGGATGGAGCACGATGTCGGGCTTGGTCTCGAGAAAGCCCCAGTACCAGTCGGCGTACTCGTGCATGGGCGCGAACGCGGGGACCGTGGCGATGTTCGCGTGCACGAACATGCCGTAGCGGCACTGCCCGAACCAATCGGCCGAAGGGGTGGAGGAGTGCGAGCGACCCATGTGTGCAGTCTGCACTACCGTCGCAGGCCGATGTCCCGACGCGGCGACCAGGTCGTCATCACCAATCGCA
>DATCCI010000181.1:0-2751 GCA_036511415.1 Acidimicrobiia bacterium | reverse complement strand
CGAGCCTGCAAACGTCGATCCGACCGAGGCGTGCGGCGCGATGCTCGCGCAGCTTCGCGCGTGGGTCTGAGGCTCGAATGCCCGACTACACCCGCGTGAACCTCAAGGAGGTCGAGGACTCGGCCGGAGACGCGAGCCCCGATCTCGAAGCACGCTTCGGACGCAAGCACCTCGACTCGGAGCATCTCGGCGTCAGCTATTTCCGGTACGGGCCGGGATTCCGCTCGCCGATCGGACACAGTCATCGCGAGCAGGAAGAGGCGTACGTCGTCGTCTCGGGCTCCGGCCTCATGCGCCTCGACGATGAGATCCTCGAGCTACGCGCGTGGGACGTCGTGCGCGTGGCCCCGACCGTTGTGCGCGGCTTCGAGGGCGGGCCCGACGGTCTCGAGGTGATCGCGATCGGCGCCGACCGCCCTGAGGGCGGCGACGGCGTGCGCGTCGCCGAATGGTGGCCGAAGACGTAGCTTCGCTCGTCTAACGGGAGAAACCATGTTTCCCCCGTTGGCCCCCTTCTTGTGTTCTCGCGGCCGGACGCGTCACTGCTGCGCGGAACAAGTTCCGCTCCGCGACGGGGTTAACTTCACGGACGAAAACGCCGAATACGTGGCTGATGAAGGTCGATCGCGCAGATCCGCGTTGGGCGGCGTCGTTGGCGACGGGCGGCTTGGTGCTCGTGCTCGGGTGGTTTGCGTTCGTGCGGGGGGTTCGGGTGCCGATACTCGGGATGGTCGACCTCGGGGTGCACGAGTTCGGCCACCTGCTCTTCAGCTGGGCGCCTGAGCTGATCATGGTGCTGATGGGCAACGGCACGCAGTCGCTGTTGCCGCTGATCGTCGCGGCGTGCTTCGTCTGGTTTCGTCGCGACTGGCCGGCCGCGGGGCTTTGCCTCGCGTGGTGCGGGACGACGCTGCAGGACGCATCGGTCTACATCGCCGACGCGCCGTACCAGGCGCTGCCGCTACTGAAGGAGAACTCGATCCACGACTGGGCGTACATCCTCGGCGCCGAGCAGTTCTACGCCATCGACAAGGCCGCGCTCATCGCGACGTGCGTCAAGGACGTCGGGCTCGCGTTCCTCGTCATCGGCTTCGGCCTGTGCCTCGTGCCCGCGGTCTACACCTGGTGGGCCGAGGCTCACACAGTTCGTCCGGCGGAGTCTACGACGCTGTACTCATAGAACTCGTGTGACCGACCGGGCTTCCGTCGCGGAGCGGAACTAGCGATGCGTTATTTCGTCGACAGCGACGCGGTGTAGGTCGAGCTCCGGACGCCGCGCGCCGGAGTGACGACGAGGAACGCCGCGCGGCCGACGCCGCGGTTCGTGAACGACAGCACCGTGTTGGCCCCCGTTCGCGTCGATGAGGCGAGCCGGCTCACCGGCGTGAGTGAGCTCTGGTAGAGCGCGAGGGCGACGCCGGGTGCAGACGTGGCGGTCACCGTCAGACGTTTCTTGGCGGGGAGCCAGACTCGAAGGACGTCCCGTGGATCTTCGTACAGGGCGACGCGGCCACTCGTGGTTCCGGACGGAGTGCTGCGGGTGGTCACCGTCGCGGCGCTCTGGATGTCGTCGTTCGGCTCCGCGCTGTCGGCCTGTGGAGTGGGCGCCGCGAGTGCAGCGGCCAGGTCCAGGATCCCGTAGCCCGTTGCGGTGTCGAACCCGGGCGGACCGACATCACGCGCCGACTCGCGCAGGATCTCCGCCACCTGGCTCGCGTCGAGGTCCGGACGCACGGTCCAGAGCCAGGCCGCGGCTCCGGCGACCAGCGGCGACGAGAAGCTCGTTCCGTCTTCCAGCGCCCAGCTGTTGTCGAGCGCGGTTGCGACGGGGATGTCGACTCCTGGGGCCGCGATGTCGACCGACTGCGATTGGCTCGAGAACGGTGCGACCTGGTCGGACTCATCCGTGGCGGCGACGGTCAAGACGTGCGGGTCGTCGGCCGGATAGCTCGGCGGGTTGCCTTCCTGCCCGGAGTTTCCGGAGGCAGCCACGACGAGGCTCCCCAGGCGGACCGCCTCGGCGATCGCCCCGTCGATCAGGTCGTCGGGCTGATTCGACCCGAGGCTGAGATTGATCACGGAGCGCCCCGCCCGTGCGGCCGTCAGGATCCCGGCGGCGATGTCGGTGGCGGGGAGGCGCGTGCCGTCGCCGAGTGAGGCGTCGTACGAGCGCATCACGGCCGTGGGATAGATCCCGACGACTCCGATGCCGTTCACCGATGCGCCGACGACCGACGCTACGGCCGTTCCGTGCACGCCGCCGATCGGCGCGGGCTCCTGGTTGTTGAGTGCGGTGAAATCCGGGCGACCGACGAACTCCGGATGCGTGAACTCGACCCCCGAATCGACGATGCTCACCGGGACGCCGGGCCCCGGCGGCGTGAGCGTGTCGACGTGCACGTCGGCGCGCCACCACTCCTCCGGCACCAGCGGGTCGGCCGCGTCGCGTGAGGCACGCGGCGCAGCGGTGATTCCAGGCTGCACGATCTGGAAGCGCGCAGGCGCAGCGCCGGCCGCCGGGGCCGCGATGACGATTGCGCAGAGAGCGAAGAGAGTGACGCGAACGATCACGTAGCCCTATCACGCCAGATCAACGTGAGAGTCCGCTGTGAATCAGCCAAGAGCCCGCTTCAGTGGCTCAGGCCGAGCGCCTCTGTGGCCGCCCGTGCGGCGACGACGTCCTCGCGGGCATGCACGACGACGATGCGAACACCGGCGCCCGCGGCCGCGATGTCGGCGCCCGCACCGGCG
>DATCCI010000180.1:0-2210 GCA_036511415.1 Acidimicrobiia bacterium | reverse complement strand
GGCGCGGTGAGCTGTTCCGGAACCCCCAAGACGTGCGCGCCGCTGTGGAACTTCGACACCGGCTCGAGCATCTTTTCGGCGCCGGCCATTGCGAACGGCGTCGTCTACATCGGTTCCTCGGGCCTGTACGCGTTCGGCCTGTAACAGTGGCATCGTGAGCATCGCCCCGCGGTAACGACTACGCCGACAGGGCAATCACCCAGCTTGCAGCGGGTCTCACCTCATCTCACGTGTTGGTCGTCAGGGCTGGTCGCAACAGCTGACACCGCAACGAACTGGGACGAGGTGAGACGAGCAGCGGCTCGCACTGTTTCAGCGGCAGTCGAGGATGACCTTGCCGAACGTGGCGTCCGATTCGAGCAGCGCGTACGCCTCGTCGGCCTGGGCCAGGGGAAACGTTGCCTCCACGACCGGCGCAACCCGGCCGTCGGCCAGCAGGGGTACGACGTCTCGCACGAACGCGTCGGTCGCCGCGGCCTTCTCGACGACGTCGCGTCCTCGCAGGACGGTGCCGATGAGGGTGAGGCGCTTGCCGAGGATCGACATGATCGGCAGCGTGGCCCGACCGCCCGCCATGGTCCCGATGCACACGATGCGCCCCTTGGGGGCGGCGGCGTTCACGTCGGCGGCGAGGTAGTCGCCGCCGACGAGATCGAGCGTGACGTGCGCGCCGCCTTGGGTCGCCTCGACGATTGCCCACGCGAGCGCGTCGACGTCGAGCGTGCCGTCGGGTGTGCGCGGTGGTTCGATCCCCACGTCGAGTCCGAGCCGGCGGCAGCGTTCGAGCTTGTCCGGAGTACGCGCGGTGCCGACCACGCGCGCACCAAGTGCGCGCGCGAGTTGGAGTGCCGCAGTCCCGACGCCGGAGCCGATGGCATGCACGAGTACCCATTCACCGGCGGAAACATGCGCTTGGGTGACCATTGCGTCGTGCGCGGTCACGAAGGCCTCGGGCACGCCGCCCATCGAGACGAGGTCGGGCTGCGTCGGCACGATCGCGCAGTGGGCGGCGGGGACCGCGACGTATTCGGCCTGCGCGCCGCCGCCCGTGATGCCGAACACGCGATCGCCGACCCCGAGCGCCGCGACGTCGGTTCCGACCGAGGCGACGACGCCTGCGAACTCCATGCCCGGGATGTCGGCCGGCACGCCGGGCGGCGCGGGATAGAGACCGGCGCGTTGCAACAGATCCGCCCGGTTCAGCCCGGCGCCGTGGACGCGCACCACAGCTCCGTCGGGGGCCGGTTCCGGAACGGGTCGGTCGGCCAGCTCCAGACGGCCGTCGACGATCGTGATCGCACGCACGAGCCAGCAACCTAGCGGGCTGTAGGACCGGCTCGGGCTCGGCGCTACCGTCGAGGCGTGGCCGCCGGGCTCGTGATCATGGATGAGGACGGGAACGAGGTCGTGCTCGACGCCCGCGAGAGCGAGTGCCTCTTCCTGCTCACGGAAGGCCTCGAGGCCGCGACCGTCTCGGCGTGTCCCGGCTGCCGTTGCCGTGTGCTGGCCGCGGTGGCGCTCGTCGATCTGCTCGACGCGGCGCCGCCGCACCCGCGCAGCCCAGACCTCGTCGATCTGGCCGACGAAGCGCCCACCTTGCACCTGTACGTCGTGGACGGTGCGAGCGACTGCGAACACCCGCGTTGGCTCGACCCGTTGTTCGAGGAATGGCTGGACGCCGGGGTTGCGCCCGGTCCGCAGGTCCGCCGCTGAACGCGGTCGGCGTCACCCGAACGAGCAGAGCTCGTCGTACGCGTCGCGCACGTCGCGCATGAAAGCCGCGGGGTCGACGATCGCGGCCGGATCGATGTTCAGTCCGAGGTGCACGTCGTCGCAGTACGACAACATCGTGACGGTGAGCGCGCATCCCGTGCGCGGTCCCATCGGGTAGCTACCGAGGATGCGGGAGCCGGCAAGGTACAGCGGCACCGGGCTGCCGCGCAGGTTCGAGGCGCCGAAGTCGATGGTGCGAGTCTGGGACCGCGTCATCGCGACGAGCAACGAGGTCGGCAGACCCGAGACCAGGGCCGCGAGACCCTCCGCCGCGCCCACCGCCGTCTCGCGCTTCGCCGACTGCAACCGGTCGTGCACGTCGTCGAACAGGACACGAAAGTCGTAGGCGGGTTGAATCGGCACGAGGACACGGGCGGGGACGAACCGATTGGTGGACGTGTCGCCACGCTGGCGGGTGCTGATCGGCATCGCCAGCC
>DATCCI010000179.1:0-6928 GCA_036511415.1 Acidimicrobiia bacterium | reverse complement strand
CGACCGGTCGCCACGAGCGCGAACTGCAGCGCGTCCCCGGAGATCTCCGGTCCGCCCCCGCCGACGTCGTGGCGGCCGACCTCGTCGAGGGCCAACGTCGCCGGACCCCACCCCTTCGCGGTGAGCTGCCGCGCGAGGTATGCGATCGTCGCGTCGAGACCATCGCCGCGTGCCGAGGTCCGACCGGCGGCCGCGCGGATGTCGTCGGCGTGGACGTAAGTGTCGTACCAGAGTGTCAGCACGCCCTCGCCGAGCGTGAGATCCGGTAGTCCGCTCGGACCGTTCCACACGTCGTCGTCGATCGCATCGAGCAGCGTCCGCAGCGTCGCGGTCGCCGTACGCAGACGCGCGGCGGCGCCCGAAGGCGACTCGTGGCGCACCGACGCCGCCTCCTCTTCGGAGTTGCGGCTTCCGGGCACGCCGGCCGCCGTGTCCTCCGCGAGACCGATGACGTGGCCGGCGGTGTCGCGCGCCAGCCAGCCGACGCAACGGGTCGCCGCGTTCCAATCCGTCTCGCTCAAGCCTTCGATCAGCGTTGCGAAGGCATCGTATTCGGCCAGACATCCGGTGGAGACGTGCGTGCGGGAGAGCGTCGTGGTCGTCATGGTGCGAGTCTGGGCCGCCGGACGGCGCGCGTCGATTCCCTCGGAGGTAATGGCTTCGGCGCGCGCCCGTCGGTACGGTGAGCGCGGTGCGCGATTCGACATCGGCTCCGGCGGTCGCACCGGCCGGGCAACTGCTGCGCGAGTGGCGCATCCGCCGACGGATGAGCCAGCTGGATCTCGCCTCGACCGCCGGCATCTCGCCGCGGCATCTGAGCTTCCTCGAGACCGGTCGCTCGCGACCGAGCCGAGCGATGGTGATGCGCCTGGCGGAGAACCTCGACGTCCCCCTGCGCGATCGCAACCCGCTGTTGCTCGCCGCCGGATACGCGCCGAGCTATCAGGCCACCGACTTCGGCGCGGCCGAGATGCAACCCGTACGCGAGGCGGTCGAGCGCATATTGAGTGCGCACGAGCCCTATCCCGCGATCCTCGTCGATCGCGGGTGGGAGCTCGTCGGTGCGAACCGCGCCGCGGCGGTCCTCGTCGAGGGCGTCGCGCCCGAGCTCCTTTCGCCGAGCTGCAACGTGCTGCGAGCGAGCCTCCACCCGAAGGGCCTCGCGCCCAGGATCGCCAATATCGCGCAGTGGAGCGCGCACATCATCGACAATCTCCGGCGCCAGGTCGCCGTGACCGGCGACGAAGTGTTGCGCGAGCTCGAGCGAGAGTTGGTGGGTTACGCCGCCGACATGGGCGTCGCCGTGCCACCCTCGGGCGAGGTACCCCGCACCATCGCGATGCCCATGCGGCTGCGCACCGACGCGGGCGAACTCGCGCTGATGACCATGATCGCGACGTTCGGGACCGCGCTCGACATCACGCTCGCCGAGTTGTCGCTCGAGACCTTCCTGCCGGCCGATCCTGCGACTGCGTCCGCGCTCTTCGCGCGCATGAAATCTACCCCGGTCTGACCCGTTTGGCCACTGTTCCCGGACGGTGGGTCGCCGGTAAGCTTGTGGCGACTCGGCGGCGGGTAAAGGGGCCACATGGCTTTGCAGACGGATCTTTCCCTCACCCCCGGACCTTCGGTTGCGCCCTCGACCGATCCGCCCGGTGACGCCCATCTCCGGTGCCTCTGTCGATTCGAGGACGGCGCGGTGTTCGCCTACGCCGAGCGTGGTCACGACTTCATACGCGCGAGCGACCGCGAGCTCTGGGCCGTCGAACGCGACGACGCGCTGGTGTCGGTGCGTTCCGGGCTCGTGCTCGCCTATCGGCGCGGCCGGGTGTACTTCGCCGAGGAGAACGGCGAGCCGTTGTACTACGAGCGCGCGATCTGACTGACCTGACGAACCCCGGCGCGACGCGTTCGGGGGTCGAGCAGGAGACCGATCGCGTCGGCGAGGTCGTCGGTGACCGTCGTGATCGAGATCCGGCCCGCGACCCACGACCGCAGCCGCGATGCAAGCACGGCGTCGACCACCGTCACGACCCGCTGCGCGGTTTCGCGGTCGACATCGTGGATCGCCTCCACGTAGATGTCGTTGGTGGTATGCGCGAGGCGGGAGAGGATCTCGGTGGCGAACGGATCGGCCGAAGTTTCGAGGGTAGCCACGAGCCGCGCCAGCGAAGGTTGACGCTGAAACGCACGGACCGAGCGGTTGATCACCTGCGTCAGCCGTTGCGCGTCGGTGATGCCCCGCAGGGGATTTCGGGAGATGTTCGTGCGCAACGTCGCGGCCCACCGGACGAGGACCTCGGCGAAGAGGTGATCCTTCGACGAGAAGTAGTGGTACAGCGTGCCCAACGCGACGTTCGCGGCTTCGGCGACGTCCTTGACCTGGATCCGGTCGAAGTCGCGCTCGCCGAGCAACGCGAGTCCGGCGTCGACGATCCGATCGCGCCGGGCCTGTTGGGCGTGGGTGAGCGTCGACTTGGCTTCGGGCATCAACCTTCACTATACTAGAACCCCGTTCTAGTTACCGGCGTTCTCCAGGAGGACTCGTGTCGACAGCGACCGATCAGCGCTACACGATCATCTCGTCCGACACGCACGCAGGCGGGAGCCACGCGCAGTACCGCGAGTTCCTCGAGTCGAAGTACCTGGACGACTTCGACGCGTGGCGCGCCAAGTACAAGAACCCGTTCAAGGACTTGGGCGACCAGCGGCGCTGGCGCAACTGGGACAACGACATGCGCAACGGCCAACAGGATGCCGACGGCATCGTCGGCGAGGTCATCTTCCCCAACACCGTGCCGCCGTTCTTCCCGAGCTTCGTGTTGTTCGCACCGCCGGCGAAGCCCGAGGAGTACGAGCACCGGCTCGCCGGTGTGCGCGCCCACAACCGGTGGCTCGAGGACTTCTGCGGCCAGTATCCCGAACGGCGTGCGGGCATCGGCCAGATCTTCGTGAACGACCTCGACGACGCGATCGAAGACGTCAAGTGGATCAAGGAGCACAACCTGCGCGGTGGCGCGCTGCTCCCGCCGGTGCCTCCCGATGCGACCTGGCTCAAGCCGCTGAACCACCCCGACTACGACCGGCTGTGGGCGGTGTGCGAAGACCTCGAAGTGAAGATCAATTGCCACGGCGGTGTCGGTGGTCCGTCGTACCTTCCGCACCCCTCTTCGGCACTGATCCAGATCTCCGAGCTGGGCAACTACTCGCGGCGGCCGCTGATCTTCATGCTCCTCTCGGGCGTGTTCGAGCGTTTTCCGAAGCTCAAGTTCGTGATGACCGAACAGGGATGCGCCTGGATCCCGTCGTTCCTCTCCCAGATGGACGACGTGCTCAAGCGCGTGAAGCAGGCCGGCGCGATCGGCGAGTTGCGATTCAAGCCCGAGCACATCCTCCCGAAGTCGGCAACCGAGTACTTCCAACAGAACGTGTGGCTCGGCGTGAGCTTCCCCGGCCCCGCCGACGCGCGCGCCGCGAAGGATACGGTCGGGCTCGACAAGTTCATGTGGGGTTCCGACTACCCCCACGACGAGGGCACATACCCGTTCTCACGCGAGGCGTTGCGGCAGGTGTTCTCCGACTGGAGTCCCGCCGACATGCAGCGCATCCTCACCGACAACGTCGCCAAGCTGTACGACTTCGACGTCGCGGCGCTGAAGCCCCTCGCGGATCAATTCGGGCCGACCCACGGCGAGCTCGCGCAGCCCTTGCTCGAGCTGCCGGAGAACCCGAACGAGGCGTTGTTGCGCGCCCGCGTGCCCGCGGCCTGACGCAGCCCGAGATACTTCGCGTCCGGCTTCGCGTAGCGCTGGCGCCGCCCCCAGCCGATTCGCGCGTGCTCGACGGGCGTCGAGGCGGACGGGAGTGCCACCTTCCAATACACTGTTCCGCGGCGAGCCGGTCGAATTGGTCGATCGGTCGCGTATCAGAAACGAGTATTTCGTGGCACAAGGCACGGTCAAGTTCTTCAATGCCGAAAAGGGTTACGGCTTCATCTCCCGCGAGCAAGGCGAAGACGTGTTCGTTCACTTCTCCGCAATCCAGGGTGACGGATACAAGACCCTCGACGAAGGCCAGCGCGTCGAGTTCGATGTCGCGCAGGGCCGTAAGGGCCAAGAGGCCCAGAACGTCCGAGTCATCTGACGTCGAGTCACTTCGCGGGAGCCGCCGGTGCACGATGCCGGCGGCTCTTTCGCGTCCGCCCTTCGGCGTCTGTGCTCCGGGTCGCGTCAGCAGCTCTGGTAGGCGCCGGTACCGAGCAGACGATCGAGGCGAACCGGGGAGAGGCCCCGGGCGCGCAGGCCGTTCAGGATGAGCGGTAGCGCCTTCACGAGAACCTCGCGGTTCGCCGCCGGATTGCCGTCGAGGCCGTCGTGCAGCAGGAGGATTGCTCCGGGACGTGCGCCGGCGAGGATGCGGCGCGCGACGAGTTGCGCGTCGTTCGTAGCCCAGTCGCCGGCCGACGCACTCCACAACACCATGTGCATGTGGTGGTCGCGCACGACCGCCGCGAGGAACGGCGTGCGGTCGCCGTGCGGTGGCCGATACAGGATCGGACAGATGCCGATCGCCCTCCGGAACGCGTCCTGCGTGCGTTGCAGTTCGGGGTAGCGAGGGTCGAGCCAGCGCCACTGGTCGTGGTGGTACGAGTGATTGCCGAGAAGTTGACCGTCGTCGTAGAGGGCGCGGGTGATCTGCGGTTCGGCATCGACCGCCTTGCCGACTTCGAAGAACGTTCCTTTGACGCCGTACGCGTCGAGGATCGCCATGATCTTCTCGGTCGCGCCGAGGTTGGGTCCGTCGTCGAACGTCAGCGCGACTTGTCCGCCATCCGTCGGTCCGTGCACGGTGCCGCCGCCGAACCAGGTCGCGCCGGGGGTCTCGGCGCCCAGGTATCCGGTGAACACCAGCGTCGTCGCGACGAAGACGGTGCCGAAGGCGATCGCGCGGCCTCGGCTCGAGGTCCTGGTCGGGAAGCGACCGAGACCCGTCGCCGCGGCCGCCGCGAGCACCACGAGCGCGACCACGACGATGAGCGCGGCTTCGGAACCGGTGAGGCGGACCGCCACCATCACGATGCTTGCTCCGAGCGCGGCGCGGATCCGCGGGCGCGAGGCTCTCGGCGGGTCGATCGCGACACCGACTCCCAACGCGAACAGGACGGCGAGGATCACCACGGTGCCGGCGTCGTCGCGCTGGCCCAGGAGCCACGCCGCGGTCGCCGCGCCCGCGCCGCCGACGACGGCGAGCGTGCGGTTCGCGGGGAGGCGGCGCGCGCCGAGCAGTCCCGCCGCCAACGCGAGTGCCACGAGGAGGAGGGGGCCGGCGCGGTTCAAGTCGGGATCGGCCGACGCCGCGAGCAAGAACCCCAACGGTGCGCCGGTGACGATCGCCGTCCGGGCCGTGGTCGCGAACGAGTCGGCGGCCGGGCGCTCGTTGGAGTCCATCGTCGTCATGATGGCCCGTTGCGCGTGCACCTCCGGGTCGACTTGACTTTGAGAACGAGAACCGTTCTCATTAAGGGGTGCATTTCGCCCGGTCCGGTTCCCGTCTCGCGCTCGTCGCGGTCGCGGTCGCGGGCACGGTCGCGGTGGTGGCCGCCGGCTGCACGAGCAACGGCAAGGACAGTGCCGGCGCCGTCCGTGTGGTCGCGGCCGAGAACTTCTGGGGCGACGTCGCGAGCCAGGTCGGGGGCGCGCACGTTCGGGTGACGTCGATCATCAGTGATCCGACGGCCGATCCGCATCAATACGAGTCGGACGCGCGCGACGCCGCGGCCGTCTCCGACGCGCGTCTCGTGATCCAGAACGGCGTCGGCTACGACGACTTCGTCACCAAGCTGGTGGCGGGCACGTCGAATGACCAGCGGGTCGTACTGTCCGTCGCGGACGTGTTGCACGTGACGGGGGACGGCGTGAATCCGCATCTTTGGTACGACGTGCCCCGGGTTCCCGAGGTCGCGCGCGCCATCGAGTCGGCGCTGGCCGCCGCCGATCCAAGAGACCGCGCCGCGTTCGCCGCGAATCTGAAGGCATTCGACGCGTCCCTCGAACCGCTCGACCGGCTCTTGGGCGAGATCAAGACCAGGTATCCGCGCGCGCCGGTTGCCTACACCGAACGCGTCCCCGGGTATCTCCTCGACGCGGCCGGGCTGACCATCGCAACGCCTCCGGGCTTCGCGCAGGCGATCGAAGACGGAACTGAACCGAGCCCGCGTGACACCCAAGCCATGGACGGTCTGGTCTCCGGGCATCGCATCCGCGTTTTGATCTACAACGCGCAGGCGACGAGCCCCGTGACCCAGCAGGTGCGCGACCTCGCTCGGCAAGTGGGAGTTCCGGTTGTAGCCGTCACCGAGACCCAGCCTGCCGGCGAGCGCGACTACCAGTCGTGGCAGCAGCATCAGCTCCAGGCGCTGCTGACCGCGCTCGGCGGCTGATCGTGGCGATCGTCCGGATCCGCGACGCGTCGATGCGCTTCGACACCCGCGTGTTGTTCGAGCACCTCGACCTCGACGTCGCGCCCGGCGAATTCCTCGCCGTGCTCGGCCCGAACGGCTCGGGAAAGACGACACTGCTGCGCATCCTGCTCGGACTGACCCGCTTGTCGACGGGCGACGTCGAGATCGACGGCCGGGCCCCGAGACGGGGGAGCCACGACGTCGGGTACGTACCGCAACAGCGTGCGTTCGATCGCGACCTGCCGATCCGCGGTCGCGATCTCGTGCGCTTCGGTCTCGACGGTCACCGGCGCGGCCTCCCGTTCGGCACCGCGCGCAGCCGCGCGCGCGTCGACGAAGCGATCGGATCGGTCGGCGCCCAGCGTTACGCGGACGCGCCGATCGGGCTCCTGTCCGGGGGGGAGCAGCAGCGCTTGCGCATCGCCCAGGCCCTGATCGGCGATCCGAAGGTGTTGTTGTGCGACGAGC
>DATCCI010000178.1:0-2129 GCA_036511415.1 Acidimicrobiia bacterium | reverse complement strand
CGACGGCCGCGTGATCGCGCGCTCGTCCGAGTTCGACGGTGAAGTCGACATCGCCGCGGACGGACGCGACGAGCCGTCCGCGACCCGTCCGGAGTGGGGTCGGCCGGTGGCGGGCGTCACCCGTGTGCTGGCCGAGCTCGGCCGCGCGCCGGCCGGCGTCGAGCTCTCGATCTCCTCCACGGTGCCGGTCGGCGCGGGATTGTCGTCCAGCGCCGCGTTCGAGGTCGCATGCGCGCTCGCGCTGGCCGACGCGGCCGGGTTCCCCCTCGAGAGCACCGAGCTCGCCCGCGCGGCTCAACGGGCCGAGCACGTCGCGACCGGCGTGCCGTGCGGCATCCAGGACCAGATGACGTCGGTGTGCGGGCGCGCCGATCACGCGGTCTTCCTCGACTGCCGCACGCTCGAAGTCGAGCACCTCCCGATGCCACCCGAGCTGAGCGTGCTCGTCGTGCACTCGGGCGTCCCCCGCAGCCTCGAAGGCTCTCCGTACGCGCAGCGCCGCGCCGAGAGCGAGCGCGTCGCCGCCGACCTCGGGCTCCGGACGCTGCGCGACGCAACGTTCGAGCAGGTGCGCGAATTCCCGCGCGGCCGCCATGCCGTCACCGAGATGCAGCGGGTGCGAGAGTTCGCGACGGCACTGCGAGCTCGCGACCTCGACGCGCTGGGCCGGCTCATGCTCGCGAGCCATGCCTCGTCGCGCGACGACATGGAGGTGTCGATCCCCGAGCTCGACGTCCTCGTCGAGTGCCTCGTCGCAGCCGGCGCGTTCGGCGCGCGCCTCACCGGCGCGGGGTTCGGTGGGTGCGTCGTCGCGATCGGGCCGATCGACACGGCCGGCACGATCGGCGATCGGGCGACCGAGGCCTATCGCGCCCGTACCGGTCTCGAGCCGACCGCGTGGATCGTGCGCGGGGCCGCGGGCGCCGGGCCCGCCGAGTAACGCCGCGCTACGCGCCGAAGAAGCCGCGGCCGCGGCCCTGGCCCCGTGTCCGGAACGAGCCCTCGAGTTGTGCGGGCTCGAAGCCCGGCACCGGTGTGCCGGTCGCGAAGCGATAGAGGGCAACCTGGAAGATCCCGGTCAGCGCGGTGGAGACGAGGAGCACCGCGACGCACCACAGCACGAAGACCACGATCCCGACGACGGCAACGGGGCCGCCGACGGCGAGCAACAGCGCGAGCGGGACGGCACCGACCAACACCGCGAGCACCCCGACCAGGCCGATCCCGGCGTTCGTCATCAGGTTCTCGCCCCACGTGTGCTTGAAGAGCTCGCCCGACCGCTTCACCGCGGCGATCGGACCGATGCCCTCGAACACCAGGACCGGCAGAACCAGGAACGTCACGACCGACCATGCCACCCCCGCGAGGCTGCCGACGATGCGACCGAGGACGCCGCCGCGCTGTTCGACCGCCCGCAAGACGATGGAAACGGTCGCACTGACGATCGCCCAGGGAAGCAGCACGTGAGAACGCGCCCCGGCCGCGTGGATCGCCTCACCGATCGCCACCGGCTCGCCCTGGAACCGGCTGTTGGCCGCGAACACGAGGGCGGCGTTGAAGAAGACGACGACGTAGGTGAGTGCGACGGTTCCGATGAAACCCAGCACCCAGACGAGCGGCGCGGATCCGGAGTAGCCGCCGCTTCCGTTGCGCACGATGAGCCCGATCGGCAGCAGGACCGCCACCGCGAGCACGATCGTCGCGAGCAACGACATCAGGGGGATCAGGACGAGTTGCTTGTCGTCGCGCAAGACCTGCCACGACGACTTCGCCAGTGCGATCGAGTTCTGGAACCGGCCCATGTCGTCCTCCCTAGACTGCTCGCAACCAGCGTAGCGGCCGCCCGTCGCGCCCGTTCCGCACCCGAGCGCACACCGTTAGATTCCGTCCGTGCTCGTCCGCGCACCGGGCCGCGTCAACCTGATCGGTGACCACACCGACTACCAGGACGGCTTCTGCCTTCCGATGGCGATCGACCGTGAGGTCGTGGTCCGCGGCCGCGTTCGAGACGACGAGATCGTCGTGGCGCGATCCGACGCGATGGACGGTGTCGTCGAATTGCCCGCGGACGGAACGACCGAGCCGGCGGCGGTCGAGCCGCGCTGGGGCCGGTCGGTTGCGGCGGTCCT
>DATCCI010000177.1:0-2828 GCA_036511415.1 Acidimicrobiia bacterium | reverse complement strand
GACCGGTCACCTACGGCGCCCGCTACGAGACGTTCCTGCCCGCGCGTGCGACCTCCGATCGCTCCGCGCTCGTGACGATCGCCGGCAAGCACTGCGAGCAGGGCGACATCATCGTGCGCGACACCCGGTTGCCGGGCGATCTCGCGATCGGCGAGATCCTGGCGACGCCGGTCACGGGCGCGTATTGCCACTCGATGGCTTCCAACTACAACAAGGTGACCCGCCCCGCGGTCGTCTTCGTGCGCGACGGCGCGGCGCGCCTCGTGGTACGGCGCGAGACCGACTCGGATCTGGTCAGGCTCGACGCCGACCCGTAACCTCGGTTCCTCCGATCGTGCGCAATCGGAGCCCGTTCTTCGCCTTCCCTCGCCTTCCCCGGTCGTTGTGACCCTCGACGGGAGATGCGATGTCGATGATGGCTGCCGACGCGCGGCTGGCCGCGGTCGCAGTCGGGCAGCACGGCGCGTTCACGCGCGCCCAGGCGACGGCATCGGGGTTCAGTACCGCTCAAATCTAGCGCCGCGTGCGCGCGGAGGTGTGGGAACGCCTACTGCCGCGCGTGTACCGGCACACGGCGACGCCGCCGTCGAGCGCGCTGTCGCACTGGGCGGCGGTCTTGTGGGCGGGGCCGGAGTGCGCGCTCTCGCACATGAGTGCGGCCGCGATCTGGCATATCCGCGCCGGCGCGTCCCTCGGGCGGCCGGAGCTGATCGTGTCGAAGACGCGTGCGCCGCGGGCGCGAGGTGTCGTCGTTCATCGGGTCCCGTGGACCGCCGCCTCCGACGTGCTGTGCGTCGGCGGGCTCCCGGTCACGTCGCCCCTGCGGACCATCGTCGACCTCGCGGGCGTGCTCGGTCCCGTTGATCTCGCGACGGCACTCGAAAGTGCGCGGTCTCGCCGCCTCGTCACGATCCGCGCGGTGCGCGGTCGCCTCGACGACATCGGCACCGTCGGTCGCCCGGGCGCCGCCCGCCTCCGGGCGCTCCTGGCGCCGATCGGTCCGGGGCGGGTCGACCCATCCGCAAGAATGGCGGGGTGACCGACGTCGTACGAGTGGGATTGCTGGGCTGTGGGAACGTGGGCTCCGCGCTGGTGCGGCTCCTCGAGGCCAACGCCGATCTCATCACGCAACGCGCCGGCGTCGAGCTCGACGTCACCCGGGTTGCGGTGCACAACGTCGCCAAGGAGCGCGACGTCGTCCTCCCGGCCGGGGTGCTGACCAACGACGTCGAAGCGGTCGTGACCGATCCCGAGATCGACGTGGTGGTCGAGGTCATCGGCGGGGTCGAACCGGCGCGCCGCCTGATCCTGACCGCGCTGAAGTCGGGCAAGCCCGTGATCACCGCGAACAAGGAGCTGCTCGCGAACTTCGGCGAGGAGCTGTTCGACGCGGCGGAGACCGCGGGCGTCGACCTGCTGTTCGAAGCGTCGGTGGCCGGCGGCATCCCGCTGATGCGACCGCTGCGTGAGTCCCTCGCGGGTGAGCGCATCACGCGCGTCATGGGCATCGTGAACGGCACGACGAACTATGTGCTCACGCAGATGACCGAGGCGGGCTCGAGCTTCTCGGAAGCTGTGGCCGAGGCGCAAGAGCTCGGCTACGCGGAACGCGACCCGACTGCCGACGTCGAAGGAATCGACGCCGCGGCGAAGGCCGCGATCATCGCGAGTATCGCGTTCGGTGCCCGGATCGTCGCCGGCGACGTGTACCGCGAAGGGATCACCAAGATCACCGCCGACGACATCGCCGCCGCGAGGGAGCTCGGATACGTCGTCAAGCTGCTCGCCGTCGCCGAGGAGCACGACGGCGGCGTCGGCGCGCGCGTGCATCCGGCGATGGTGCCCCTCGACCATCCGCTCGCGTCGGTTCGCGGCTCCTACAACGCAGTGTTCATCGAGGGCGAGGCCGTCGGCCAGCTGATGTTGCTCGGCCGCGGCGCGGGCGGCGGCCCGACCGCGAGCGCGGTGCTCGGCGACCTCATCGACGCCGCCAAGAACATTCGCGCCGGTGCGCGCGGAGCGACGATCGGCGACCTCGTCCGCAAGCCGATCCGCCCGATCGACGAGACCGCCTCGCAGTTCTACGTCTCGCTCGACGTCGTCGACCAACCCGGCGTGCTCGCCACGATCGCCGGGGTTTTCGGCGACCACGAGGTCTCGATCCAGTCGATGCAGCAGAAGGGTCAGGGGGCGGGCGCCCGCCTGATCTTCGTCACGCACCTCGCGCGCGAGGCCGCCTTGACCGCGACGATCCACGACGTGCGAGAGCTCGATGTCGTCGGGCGCATCGGATCGGTGCTCCGGGTCGTCGGGGGTGAGGAGTAGCCGTGGTTCGCTGGCAGGGGATCATCGACGCGTATCGCGCGCGCCTGCCGGTCACGGAGAAGACACCGGTCGTGACGTTGTGCGAGGGCAACACGCCGCTCGTCGATGCGCCGCGCCTGTCCGACGCGGTCGGCGCACGCGTGCTGTTGAAGGTCGAAGGCGCGAACCCGACGGGGTCGTTCAAGGACCGCGGGATGACGATGGCCATCTCGAAGGCGGCCGAGGACGGCGCGAAGGTCGTCGTGTGTGCGTCGACCGGCAACACCTCGGCGAGCGCGGCCGCGTACGCGGCCCGGGCCGAGATGCTCGCGGCGGTCATCATTCCCGACGGTCACGTCGCGCTCGGAAAGCTCGCGCAGGCGTTGATTCACGGCGCCAAGGTCGTGTCGATCCGGGGCAGCTTCGACGACGCATTGCGCGTCGTGCGCGAGCTGGGCGAGCGGGGCGGGGTCACGGTGGTCAACTCGATCAACCCGTTCCGCATCGAGGGTCAGAAAACGGCC
>DATCCI010000176.1:0-6062 GCA_036511415.1 Acidimicrobiia bacterium | reverse complement strand
GGCACCGAAATCAGAGTTTCCGCGCCTTACAGGCGGCCAGCGCGCGGCTTTGACCTCCAAAGACGCGGCGTAACAACCGCAGATCGGGTTTCCGGCACCCTCAGGCTACCGCCGAAGCAGGACACGAGCGCGGTCGCGGCGGCCGGTGCGGCATGTTGGGGTCGAAAATCCGAATTCGGCACCGAAATCAGAGTTTCCGCGCCCTGATCCACAAGATCCGGGACGTCGTCGTGATCATGCAAGAGAACCGTTCATTCGACCAATACTTCGCGACATTCCCCGGCGCCAACGGCATTCCCATCGTGAACGGTGTCCCGACGCCGTGCCTGCCGTCGAGCGCGGGTGGATGCAAGCGTCCGTTCGTCGACCACCGCGACGTCGTAGTCGGGGGACCGCACAGCGCGGTGAACTCGACCCAAGACGTGGACGGGGGGAAGATGGATGGCTTCCTCACCCAGTCGGAGATGGCGTCCCAGAATTGTGGAGCAGCTGAGGCGGGTTGTCCGGTCGATCCGACGAACGTCCTCGGCTATCACACCGAGAGCGACATCCCCAACTACTGGGCGTACGCGCGCAACTTCGTGCTCCAAGACCGCATGTTCGAGCCGAACGCGTCATGGAGCCTGCCCGCGCACCTCTTCCAGGTATCAGGGTGGTCGGCGAGTTGCACGAGCCACGAAGCCGCGAGCTGCACGAGTGATCTCAACCAGGCGGGGTTCCGGCCCGACAACGTCTCGGATCCGACGAACGTAAAGATCTCCCCGATCTCCCCGATCTACGCGTGGACCGACCTGACCTACCTGATGCACAAGGCGAACGTCCCGTGGGGCTATTACGTGGTGCCGGGGACCGAACCGGACTGCCAGAACGATGCCGCGCTGATGTGCGCGCCGGTCGCGCAGCAGCCGTATACGCCCGGGATATGGAACCCGCTGCCGTATTTCGACACGGTGCGCAACGACGGCCAGGTCGGCAACATCCAGACGGTGGCGAACTTCTACACGGCCGCGCACGCCGGCACGTTGCCTGCAGTGTCGTGGGTGGTGCCGTCCGGCGACTTGAGCGAGCACGCGCCGCTCGGGTCGGTGAGCGCGGGGCAGTCGTACGTGACCAGCCTGGTGAACGCGGTGATGAGCAGCCCGGATTGGTCGTCGACGGCGATCTTCTTGGCGTGGGACGACTGGGGCGGCTTCTACGATCACGTCGTCCCGCCAACCGTCGATGTCAACGGCTACGGGCTACGCGTGCCCGGCATCGTTATCAGCCCTTATGCGAAGCACGGCTACGTCGACCATCAGACGCTGAGTTTCGACGCCTACCTGAAGTTCATCGAAGACGATTTCCTCGGCGGCCAACGCCTCGACCCGGCAACCGACGGCCGACCCGACCCGCGACCGACCGTGCGCGAGAACGTCGGGATCCTCGGCGACCTCAGCGCCGACTTCGACTTCACCCAGACCCCGGCGGCCCCGGTGCTGCTTCCGGTGCACCCGACGACGACGCTCACGAACGTGGCGCCCTTTCCGCCGCGATCCGTCACCTCCGCCGCCGGGAGTGGGCAGGTGACCCTCCGTTGGGCCGCACCGATCACCGCCGGCGGCTCCCCGATCACCAGCTATCACGTGGTCCCGTATCACGGCTCGACGGTGCTCCCGGCGTGGAGTTTCTCGGCGACGGCAACGTCGGGGACTGTCACCGGCCTCACCAACGGCCAGACGTACACGTTCAAGGTCTTCGCCACGAATGCCGTCGGCAAAGGGATGATCTCCGTTGCGACCGCGCCGGTCGTGGTCGGAACTCCCTCCGCGCCGACCACGACCTCGGCGACGCCCGGGAACGGGAACGCGACCGTCCGGTGGACCGCGCCCGCGACTGCGAACGGCTCGCCGATCACGGGCTATCGCGTCACGCCGTTCTTCGGTTTCGCTCCGCTGTCGCCCGTCGACTTCGCGGCGAACGCAACGTCCGGAGTCGTCGGAGGCCTGACCAACGGCCACACCTACAGCTTCACGGTCGCGGCACTGAACGCACGCGGGATCGGCGCCTCGGCGGGCCGACCGTTCGTCGCGGTCGGCGCACCAACGGCCCCCAACGCTGTCTCCGCGGCACCCGGTCCCGACAGCACCTCCGTCACGATCAAGTGGACCGCACCGACGTCCGACAACGGGTCGACGATCACCGGCTACATCGTCACGCCCCGCTACAACTTCATCCCGCTTGCTACGACGACGGTCTCCGCGTCCACCAACACGGTGACGCTGACCAGTCTGACCAAGGGCAAGTCGTACTCATTCCTCGTCGCGGCAACCAACACGTTCGGCACGGGCGCCCAATCGGCATCGTCGGCCGAGATCGTCGTGGGCGCGCCCACCGCCCCGACCGCCGTCACCGCGACCGCCGGCGTCACCTCGGCGACGCTGCACTGGACCGCACCAAGCAACAACGGGTCGCCCGTAACGGGCTACATCGTGACGCCCTACCTGGGCAGCGTCGCCCAGGGCCTCCGCACGTTCAACTCGACTGCGACCACGGCCACCGTGACGGGCCTGACCACCGGCGCCACGTACTCGTTCAAGGTCGCGGCCAAGAACGCGGTCGGCACCGGACCCACCTCGACCGCGTCCAACCCGGTCAAACCGAGATGAGCTGACGAAGCCGAGTTCGCCGGTCTTGGGTCAGGAGCGGGAGGAATTCGTAACTACGGCGGTATCGCGGCAGGGCTGGCCGCGTAACGACGGGCACGCCGGGAGACCGGGCGCGACGTCGACGCCGGAAACGACCGGGAGCACGAGGCGCGATGCGATCGTCGCGCCGAGGCCGATCGTATTGACCTGGTGCGGTTTCGCGGGCAGGTCTTCGAACGACCACGCCGGTCGCGAGCCGCCGGGCGCGTCGATGATCACGCGGATGCGCGAACCGGTGCGGAATGCGTGCGCGAACGGGAACACCTCGACGCGCGCGAGCACGAACTTGCCCGGGTGCAGCTTGTCGACCGCGGCCTGGGTGAGCGGGTGCGTCGGACGGAGCTTGGTGGCGTCGGGTGCGAGCGCCCGATCGCTCGCCCGCAGCCAGCCGTTCTGGACGAAGGTCTCTTTGCCGTCGGGCCGGACCTCGGTGATCGTGACCTGGATGTCGGTGTCGCGCGCCGTCGATTTCAGCCAGAGGTCGACACTGGCGTTCCCGATCACCGTGACGTCGTGGCCGAGCGGGGCGGTCTCGTACGCCAATGCCGTTCCCGGCGCCGGCGGGTTCCATTGGAAGGCCGGCAGCTTGGCCCAGGTCGCGCTCTGGCTCCCGCCGGGGATCGTCGTGTCGTGCTGGTGCGACGGGTCGTAGGTGTATGAGTCGGACGCGGCTGCGCCGGGCGGCGCGTCGGCGAGCCCACCACCGGCGCTGAAGTACCACGGGGTCGCGGTGGTGCCGGGCACGGGCCACGACGGGTAGTCGGCTTCGAAGCGCGGTGCCGGTGCGCCGGGGTCGGAGCCGCCGCCGTTGTCGAACAGGATGCGCACCCGCGGGAACGTCTCGAAGAGCTGTTTCGCCTGCTGATAGGTGGTCACGTTCACGAACGGATCGGGCGGCAGGGGCGCGGTCGTCCCGAAGGCCATGTTCGCGACCGTGTCCGCGACGATGCCCGTGAACGCAGTCTGTCGCGGGATCTTCTGCGCGACGAAGATCGACAGGAACTGCACCCAGCGGGCGAACACGGTCGGGTCGAACGGGTCGGCGTGACTGCCGTTCTGGGCGGTGAGCCACGCCTCCTTCGTCCCGGTGAACCGACCGAACAGGTTGGCGAAATATCCGCCCGTCTGCTCGTCCTGCCAGTCACCCGCGAGATACACCGGCACATTGATCTTGTTCACGAAGTTCTCGGGCGAGAGCGGCAGACCCACCGCGTCGGTCCAGAACTTGTCGGTCTTGATCATCTGGAGGAGGTCGGGCGCCTGGCTGTGCAGGACCTGGTTCGCGAGGCAGGTCGTGTCGCCCGCCTTGATGCGATCGGTCGCCCACGACTGACCACCGCCGGGCGCGGGCTGGGCGTCGTGCTGGCGGTCCTTGGCCCACGCGACCGCGAAGCCGGAGTTGAGGATGCCGCCGGGAGCCAACGTGCCCTTGATCGTGTCGTCGATCACCGACAACGGTGCGATCGCCGCCAGGTGCGGCGGCCGGAGCTGCGCGACGAACAGTTGGCTGATACCGGGATACGAGAGGCCGACCATCCCGACCTTGTGGTTCGCGACCCACGGCTGCGCGGCGATGGTCTCGATTGCGTCGTACCCGTCGGTCGACTGCAGATGCTCGAAGAAGTTGAACGCGCCGCCCGAGCAGCCGGTGCCGCGGATGTTGACGCCGACCGTCGCGTAGCCGAGGGCCTGGGTGATGAGCGTGCTCGGTTGGGGCGACTTCGGATCGGCGGGCGAGTAGCCGGAGTATTCAATGACGGTCGGGTACGGACCCTTGTCCGCCGGGCCGGGAAGGTGCACGGTCATCGCCAACGAGATGCCGTCCCGTGTGCGCAGGTAGCCGTAGCCGTTGCCGATCTTCTGCTCCGTGTAGAACGACGCCGGCGGTGGCGAGGTCCACGCAGTCACGTTCACGTCGCCGCTCGCGACGAGATTCGCGCCGTGACCGGCTGCGACGCGGTACGCGTCTCCTACCGTCACGTCCCGGAAGATGAGATTGCCGCGCGCGTCCGCGTGCGCGTGCGCGACCACACGGTCGTCGCTGCGAACGAGTCGCAGGTCGTCGCCCGCGCCCGCGCCGGCGACGTAAACCTGTTCCACGCTCCCACCGACCTTGAATGCCGCGGGACGCGCATGGCCGAGGTCGATCTTCAGCAGGCCGGCCGTGGTTGTGGTCGTGGCGGAGTGGGAGGTACCGCTGCTGCACGCGCTGAACAGGACTGCGACGACGGTCGTCACGACGATGATTCGGGCGGCGTTGCGACGGTCCGATGCCGACATGGAGTCCCCTCGACGCGATTGGGCGCGGAGGCTAGCGCCGGCAAAGGTCGGGCGTGCGGCTCCCGACCGTGAAGGAATACTCGAGGTCGAGGGTTCGGACGTGCATCACGGAGCGTGAGCGCGCACCGGACGGCAGGCTCGCGGTCCAACGTGTTGCGCCTTTGGTGCCGTTTGAGCGGAATCGACGAACTGGCCCGGACTGCGAGGCGGCTTTATCGGCTCTCGGCGCGGATTTCTTGAGCCGCGTCTTGACCCGATCGCGCGGAGGGTAGTAGAACGGCTCTCCACTGGGGTTGTTCGTAAGACGGATCGGTCCTCACGGATTGATCGGTCTTCATGGGAGGCGGGGCACGGATGCGTACCAACGGCGCGAGGTGGGGGAAGTTTTGGCGTGCGGGCGCGCTGATCTTCGGATTGATGCTGTTCACTGCGGGTTCCGCGGTCGCATCGATTCCTGACAGCAACGGCAACGTCAACGGCTGTCGAAACAACACCACTGGCGCGCTGACGGTTACCGACTCCGCGACTCCATGCCCCGGAGGAACGACCGCTCTCAACTGGAGCCAGTCGGGCATTGCCGGCGGCGCGGTCGTGATCCCCTACACCTTCGACGGAACGTCCACTGCGGACACCGATCCCGGAGCCGGCAAGCTGCGGCTCAACGCCGCCGGCGCGAGTGAGTTCATCTCGACGGTGATCCGCGCGGAGAAGGTCGCTTCGGACGGGAACAACTGGCAGACCGTGCTCACGCACTTCGCCGACAGCACAGGCAACCCCAAGGCCTACTTCCGCCTGGTCAAGAAGTCGAACGGAACCACCCAACAGCTCGGGACGGTCTCCGCGGTCTCGGTACAGGCCAACTACGTCAACATCACGATCAACATCACGTCGTCGTCGGGTGGGACACCGTTCGCTACCGGTGACGCCATCTACCTCATGTGGGACCGCACCGGCGACGCGGGCCCCGCCGGCGCGACCGGACCCCAAGGCGCAACCGGTGCTGCCGGCGCGACGGGTGCGAACGGCAATGACGGTGCGACGGGTGCTGCTGGTGGCACGGGTGCGACGGGTGCTGCCGGCACGAACGGTGCGACGGGT
>DATCCI010000175.1:0-3810 GCA_036511415.1 Acidimicrobiia bacterium | reverse complement strand
GGGCCCGCTGGTGCTCGGGATGGTGCAGCTGATCCTGGCCGACCACGACGGTCCGATCGACCGGCGCGATTGGATCGGCATCGTCGCGGGAACGGCGGCGCTCATGTGCTCGGGCGTCGCGGTAGCGATGGTCGCCATTGTCGGTCTCGCCGCCCTCATACGACGAAGATGGCGTGCCGCCGCGTTCCACACCGTGCCGCTCGGCGTCCTGTACGCCGCATGGTGGTTGCACTACTCCAGCTCGTCGGGTTCTACCGTCACGAACCCGTCCGTGCTCACCGACTGGGTTCGCACGGGGATCGCCGGGACGTTCGACGCGCTCGGCCAGGTGGCCTTCGTCGGTTGGGCACTCGCGATCATGTTGGTCACCGGTCTCGTGTTCGCGTGGCGGCAATACGACGGTACCGACCGGCGCCGTCGCGGCGCGGCGATCTCGGCGATGCTCGTCGGCGCGTTCGGATTCCTGTTGGTCAGCGGAATCAACCGAGCGGTGCTCGGTACTCGTGCCGCGTCTTCGAGCCGATACCTCCATATCGTCGCCGCCTTGGTCCTCCCCGCGCTCGCCGTCGCCGCCGACGCCCTGATTCGGCGCGGGCGCGCGTTCGCGCCGCTCGTCGTCGTCCTCTTCCTCATCGGGGTGCCGGGCAACATTGCCGAGACGAGCAAGAACTTCCCCGCGCAGCAGTATTTCGCGAGCTACGAGCAGATGGTTCGCTCGCTGCCGCAGATGACCCTCGCTCGCCGAGTGCCGCGCGACGTTCGACCCGAACTCATCAACGGACCGTGGATCAACGTCGGGTGGTTGCTCGACGGCGCGCGCTCGGGCCGGATCCCCGCGACTCGCGCTCCGACACCGAACGAGCGCGCAACCAACCGTCTCCGACTATCACTCGAACAGTTCGACGAGGGCTCGGGAAAGGGATGCGTAGCGGTACGCGCACCGATCGTTCGGAATCTCGTCGCCGGGGAGTCCTTCGTCGTGCGCGGCACAATCCGAGTTCAGCTCATCGACGAGGACACCGGGGCCCCGTCGACCGTCGTGGCCTTCGGGGCATCGTTCCTCGTGGGAGGGCAGGACCACACGCTTCGAGACGTCGCGGGACCGCTCACGATCCGCATCGCCGCAGGCGTGCCCGACGGAAGTCTGTGTACAAGCGCGAAGTAAGCTGCGTCCGGTGAGCACCGACATCGCAGGAAACGACCACCGGGCGTTGGAGGCCGACCGCGACGAGGTCGCGCGACTGCGGTCGCGCTACATCGACCTGATCGAGCGCGCCCTCACCCACATGCTCTACCGACCCTTCGACATCCGGTGGGAAGAGAATCCCGAGCCCGACGACGAGAGCGGCAGTGACGAGCTCCGCGCCGCCGCCGCGAAGGAGCTGGCGAGCGAAGACTTCGACTGGGCGAACGTCCGCGCCGACGGTCGCGATTGGCCTTTCTTCGCGCAGACGATGGTGGGCGTGAAGCGTCTCGCGAACGTGCGGTACTGCGTCGAGCGCGTCATCGCCGAGGGCGTTCCCGGCGACCTCATCGAAACCGGCGTCTGGCGCGGCGGGGTCGTGATCCTCATGCGCGCGATCCTCGATGCGTACGACGACCACGGACGCACGGTGTTCGCGGCCGACTCGTTCCAGGGCGTGCCACCGCCGAACGAGGATGCGTACCCGGCCGATGCCGGGAGCCGGCTCCACATGGCGAAGGCCCTCACCATCACGAGGAAGGACGTCGAAGCCAACTTCGATCTCTACGGCTTGCTCGATGAGCGGGTGCAATTCCTCGAAGGTTGGTTCAAGGACTCGTTGCCGGCGGTCAAGGATCGCACGTGGTCGGTGGTCCGGCTCGACGGCGACCTGTACGAATCGACGATGGACGCGCTCACCAACCTGTACCCGGGATTGTCGGTCGGCGGCTTCCTGATCGTCGACGACTACGGGCACGATCCGTGCCGCCAAGCCGTCGAGGACTTTCGCGCCGCGCACGGCGTCGACGAGCCCGTCGAAGCCATCGACTGGTTGGGTGCCTTCTGGCGGCGCGCGCACTGAGACACGCGTGTGCCAACCGTGCCCGAGGTTCCTGCTACACACCTCGCGGACAGCTCGAAGGATCCAGCTTCCCGTCGATACGGAACAGCCAAGCCTGCGCGCCGCCGGACGACTCGTGCAGCAACAGGTGTGCGGCCGGGTCGGAGCGCGTCCACATCTCCTCGAGCGGGGGCTGCTTCGTCGCGAACGGGAAGCCGGGTGTCGTGGCGACGACGAAGTCGTAGCGGCCGTCGTTGACGGCACGCCGCCACGACCCGCAGTCGGTGATCCGCGACGACACACCGTGCGGCCCGCGTCGAGCGACGTATTGCACGTGGTTGGAGAGGTCCGAGCCGTACAACGGGTATTGCAGGAAGAAGCCGGCGATCGCGATCCGTGCGTGGTGTACCTCGCGGGCCCATCGGTCGATGGCGAGCAACGGAGGGCCTGCGTAGCGGTGCCGCAGATACGTGCGCTCGACCGCGTAACCGGCGCCGAGGAGCGCGACGATGACGACCGCGACGACCGGCAACGCGTGCGCCTTGGCCTGCCACCGATGTGACTCTCCGGATCGCAACCCGCGCCAAATGACCAGCAAGACGAATACTGCGACCCCGATGAGCGCGCCCCAAACTCGCGGCCAGGCACCCTGCGTCTGCCCGGCGATCGTGGTCTTGGCGTTGTCCCACAATTTCGCGTCGAACTGTGTCGCGGCGAGGATGCACGTGTAAGCGGCCGTCAGTACGAGGAGGCCGCCACGGTCGAACCGGGTCGCGGCGATCGGTAGGACCACCAGCCCGACGATCAGTGCCGACGCCACGTAACGTGCATTGACGACGAAGTAGACCGGCGCGTGTCCGACGCTGAGGATCTGCGGGCTGAAGAGGAACGCGACGAAGCTCGCGATCCCGACCAACGCGATCATGCGCTCCCAGCGTCCCGGAGCGACGAAGGCCGCGAGCAGGCATCCGGCGGCGGCCGCGCCGAACACCGCCCACCAGGCCGGACCGAACGCCTGTTGCAGGCCCGGCAGGAAGTAGGCGCTCCAGACATGCCGGTCGAACAGGTAGCCGGACACGGTTGAGGTCGCGGGGCTGGGCACATGGGTGAATCGCAGCGGCCCGACTCCGAGGCGCAAAGACGGCAGCGGGCTCCCGACCCTCAGCAGATTTCGCACGTACCAATAGCCACCCGTCGCGATCACGACGATCAGCCACAGTGCCGCTCGCCGGAGCTTTTCGCGACGCGCGCCCAACACGATGACACCGATGGTCAACGCGGCGACGGGGGCAATGATCGTGAACTTCGTTCCCAGCGCGAGGCCCGCGGCCAGCCCTGCACACGCGAGGGCGGCGGGCCGGATCGCGTTCCGGTCGTCTCCCTGTAGGGCATTGACGAGGACGGCGATCGCGGCGAGGAGCAATGCGAGACCGACGATGTCGTTCAGGGCGGAACCGCCGTCGTCCAGCACGAGCTCCGGCGTCGCCAGCACGACCGCCGCGCCGAGCAGGCTCAGAGACGCCACGCCGAACGGACGGCCGACGCACCATGCGGCCAGCAACGCCAGCGCGAGCCAACCCAGGTTCAGGAGGGGCGACAACGTGTCATTGCCGAGGAACACCATGCCGAGCGCATGGAGGAGCTCCGACGACGCCGGGAAGAACGCCGTGTAAGAGCCGCCGTCGACGAAGTGCAGTCTCGAGGTGTAGCCGGTCTGCACGAAGCGGGCCGCGACCGGCAGGTGATACCAGAGCGTATCGGCCGACGTCACGATCCCGTGTTGCAG
>DATCCI010000174.1:0-2355 GCA_036511415.1 Acidimicrobiia bacterium | reverse complement strand
CCCCCTCGACCCCCACCCCAAAGCCGCCGTGACGTTCATCGCCAGCGTCAACGGCCAAGCGTTTCGCATGACCGTCGGACGCGCGCCCGCCAACCCGAACAAGCCCCTGTGCCTGAACGCGCGCCTCACCCCCTTGGGCTCCCCGATTCCAGTGCACCTCACCAACACCACTCACCCCGCGCCGCCCACGCTGGCCTTCACCGGCAACGGACCGGGCGCGCTCGTCGGCGTCAGCTTCGTGCTCATAGGCGCAGTACTCCTCCTGGCCGCACAACCGACCGCGCGGCAAACGCGCACACAGCTCCGCCGGCGACCCGCACCATGGCTGTACGTCACGCCCGTGCCGCCCCGCTCCGACACCAGCGGATAACGCCCGCGCGCGATCAGCTCGAGACGCCCCGATCGGCGTACAACGCGCCGAGGAACTCGACGACGGACGCGGGCGCCTTCGCCACGGAGCCTGCGTCGAACGGCGGCTGCGGGTCGTACTCGATGCCGAGCTGGATCCCCTGCGCGTACTCGTCGCCGGCGATGCGCGCCGCCAGCGTGAGCCCCATGTCGATCCCCGCCGACACACCGGCCGCGGTCATGATCTTGCCCTGCTCGACCACGCGTCGACTCGTCGGGATCGCGCCGTATTGCTTCAACCGGTCGAGCGACGCCCAGTGCGTGGTCGCCTGCTTCCCCGCGAGCAATCCCGCGGCGGCAAGCAGCATCGACCCGGTGCACACCGATGTCGTCCACGTAGTAGTCGTGTCGATCGCACGAATCCACTCCAGCAGCGGCTCTTCGTTCTCGAGCGCCCGCGTGGCGAAGCCCCCCGGAACGACGAGCACGTCCGCGCTCGTCACATCGCCGAGCGAGTGGTCGGCAACCAGCGCGAGGAATTTGTTGTCGGTGCGGACCTCACCCGTCGAGCGCGCGACGAACTTGACGTCCGCGTCGGGGAGTCGTTGGAGCACCTCGTAGGGCCCGACGATGTCGAGCGCGGTGATGCCGTCGAACAACAGACACACGATGTCCACGGGAGACTCCTTTGCAGGTTGGCCTAAACCGGTTGAAAGGAACGGAAACGATCGCGATACTCGGTCGGGTTCGCGCCGACTCGGCGCGCGAACGCACGCCGAAGCGTCTCGGAGGTGCCGAAGCCGGCGCTCGCCGCGACCTCGTCGATACCGAGCACCGTGGTCTCGAGCAGGCGCCGCGCGACCTCGACCCGGACCTGCTCGACGTACACGGCCGGCGTGCAGCCGACCTCGCCGCGGAACACTCGTGCGAAGTGCCGGGGGCTCATACCGACCCGTTTCGCGAGCCGCTCGACACCGTGGTCGTCGGCCGGATGCTCGCCGATCCAACCCTGCAACTCGCGCAACGGATCGCGCGCCGCCCGTTGCGCGCGGAGCTGCGCGCTGAACTGCGCCTGGCCGCCGGGTCGTTGCACGTACATGACCAGTTGGCGGGCCACCGCCCGCGCGACGTCCTGGCCCAGATCGTCGGCGACGAGCGCGAGCGCGAGGTCCATCCCCGCGGTGACGCCGGCCGACGTCCACACATTGGCGTCCCGGACGAAGATCCGATCGCTCTCGACGTCGATCCGCGGGTATGTCCGCCCGAGCCGATCACACGCGGCCCAGTGGGTGGTCGCCCGCTTGCCGTCGAGCAGACCGGTCGCCGCGAGCACGAAGGCGCCGGAGCACACGGACGCGACGCGTCGGCTCCGGCGCGCGAGGTTCGAGACCGCGCGCACGAGCTTGGGATCGTTCGCCGCGGCGAACGCTCCTGGCCCGCCGACGACGACGAGCGTGTCGATCGGACCGCGCACCGACGAGAACGCGCGGTCGGCCACGATCCCGGGGCCGCGGCCGGTGGCGACCGGGCCGGCCTCGGCCGCGGCGACCACGAGGTCGTAGCCACCCGCGGCGCCGAACACCTCGTGCGGCCCGACCAGGTCGAGTGCCGTGATGCGGGGATAGACGGCGAAGACGACTCGGCGGCTCACCCGACCATTCTGCGCGACCTGCGGTTTGGCAGCAATGACATTTCCCAGACGATTCCTGCCACCGGTGTCTCCGAGCCAGCTACGATCGCCCGCCGCTCATGGATCTCGAGTTCAGTCCCGAAGAGGAAGCGTTTCGCGCCGAGTGCCGAGCCTGGCTCGACGCCAACGTGCCGCACCCGGCCCTGCCCTCGGGCGACACGCGCGCCGGCTTCGCCGCGCACCTCGAATGGGAACGGGCGCTGTTCGATGCTCGTTTCGCGGTGGTGTCGTGGCCGCGGGCTTTCGGCGGGCGCGATGCCACCCTCTGGGAATGGCTCATCTTCGAGGAGGAGTACTACCGCGCGGGCGCGCCCCAA
>DATCCI010000173.1:0-3429 GCA_036511415.1 Acidimicrobiia bacterium | reverse complement strand
CATCGTCTCGGTGAGCTCCGCGGGTGTCGTGACCGGTTCGATGTCGTCGAGCGCGGCGACGCCGCCGTCGCCACCGAGGATCTGGCGTTCGGCCTCCCGCCCCGGCCGGCCGATGGTGCACACCATCGCGAACCGATCGAGTTGGCTGTCGGGCAGCGGAAACGTTCCGGCGTGACCGAACGGGTTCTCGGTGGCGACGAGGAAGAAGGGCACGGGCAAGGGATGGGTCAGACCGTCGATGGTGACCTGGTGCTCTTCCATGGGCTCGAGCAGCGCGGCCTGGGTGCGCGGTGACGCGCGATTCACCTCGTCGACGAGGAGCACGTTCGCGAAGACCGGTCCGGCGCGGAACTCCCATTCGCCGGTCGCGGGGCTGTACACCGACGTGCCCGTCACGTCGGCCGGGAGCAGGTCGGGGGTGCACTGGACCCGCCCGAAGCGCCCGCCGATGGCGTTCGCCAGCGACTTGGCCAGCAGGGTCTTGCCGGTGCCGGGCACGCCCTCGACGAGGAGATGGCCGCCCGAGAGCAGGGCAACGACTGCGAGCCCGACGACGTCGTCGGCGCCCCGCATCGCCCGCGACACCGCGTGGAACACGTCGACGGCGACGGCTCGTGGGTCGCGTGGTTCGTCGATAGGCGAGGTCGGCAGCTGCATATCGTCGCCCAGGGTAGGCCACGGCGAGCAAACCTCAGAACGGCGCCACGAGGCAGAACGGCGCCGCGCGGCAGCGGAGCTCAGGCGTCTCCCTTGCCGGGCTCGTCACCGGGCTCTTCATCGGGCTCTTCGTCGGGCTCTTCACCGGTTGCGTCGATGACGGCGTCGTCCGAACCGGCGACGCCGATCTCGTCGAGCAGCAGGGTGACGAGCTCGAAGTGCAACTGCGTCAGCCAGCCGTACAGGACGCCGTACTCGAAACGGGGATCGTCGCGCTCGTAGTCGGTGTCGAGGTCCTCGCTGACGCCGAGGGCCGTACCGACCACCAGCCGGGCGTCGTTGACGGCGGTCAACCACTGCATCTCCTCGTCGGGCCCGAGCGCGATCTCGATCAGACCCCGATTGTTCGGGGGCGTGTCGAGGCCTGCGACGATCGCCTCGAACGCGGCTCGACGGGAGCGAACGAGGTCGTCGTGAACGAGCGCGTCGTACTCGCCCTGGGCCTTCTCCTCGGTCGGATCGAGGTAGGCGCGGGGGTAGAGCCGATCGCGGACCTCGCCCGCCGGCGGCTCCTCGACGATTGTCATCATGTCGCGCGCCGTCATCGCGAGCAGCTCGACTTCCTGCGCGTACAGCGTGACTTTGAGCGTGCCGTCTCGCGCCCGCTTGAACGTGCGCCGAGCCATCAGTCGTCCTTCTGCATCGTCGCCCACAGACCGTAGGCGTGGAGTCGGGCGACGTCGGCTTCGCACTTCTCGCGCGCGCCGCTCGCGACGACGGCTCTCCCCTCGAAATGCACCTGGTTGGTCAGCCGGCTCGCCTTGGCACGTGAGTAGCCGAAGAGCTTCTGGAACACGAAGATCACGTAGGCAAACGTGTTGACGGGATCGTTCCAGACGATGACGACCCAGGGAACGTCGAGGCGCTCTTCCTCGCCGCCGAGCAATTCCTCCACGGTGTCGGGGATCGTGATCTCTTCGATGCCGGGAGGATGCATCACTCCTCCGTGTCGACGTCCTCTGGGCGAACTTCCTCGGAGCGAACTTCCTCAGAGATACGCGCGAGCAGGCCGTTGACGAAACGTCCCGAATCCTTGGTCGAATACTGCTTCGCGAGCTCGACCGCCTCGGTGATGACCGCACCCTTCGGGGTCTCGATCACAAACGCGAGCTCGAAGGTTCCGAGACGCAGCAGCGCGCGGTCGATCACGGGCATGCGCTCGAGCGACCAGTGCTCCGAATACTTCCTGATGAGGGTGTCGATCTCATCGCGGTGTTCGTCCGCCCCGAGCACGATGCGGCGCGCGTACTCGTCGGGCTCGACGGGCAGCTCGCCGAGCAGCGCGGCCGCGCTCAACCCTCGCAGCTCGCTCTCGTAGGCGAGACCCAGCGCACGCTCCCGCGCGGCACGGCGCGTTGCCACCGGCTGTCTCCTCTCTCGCTCAGGAGCGGGACAGATACTCGCCGGAACGCGTGTCGACCTTGACGAGATCGCCGACATTCACGAACAGCGGCACCTGAAGCACGAGGCCCGTCTCGAGCGTCGCCGCCTTGCGCGCACCCGACACCCGGTCGCCTTGCATGCCCGGCTCGGTCTCGGTGACGACGAGCTCGACCGAAGCCGGCAGATCGACACCGATGACCTCGTCCTCGTAGGTGGGCAGAACTGCGGTGTCGCCCTCCTTCAGGTAGTTGACCGCGTTGCCGACGTTCTCCGACGTCACGTGGAGCTGGTCGTAGGTCTCGTTGTCCATGAAGACGTAGTCGCCGCTCTCGCGATACAGGAATTGCATCTCGCGCTTGTCGATCACCGCGAGCTTGACCTTCTCGTCGGCCCGGAACGTGCGGTCGAGCACCGCACCGCTGCGCACGTTCTTCAGCTTCGTGCGGACGAACGCGCCGCCCTTGCCCGGCTTGACGTGCTGGAACTCGACGACCGACATCAGCCCCTCCGGGAGGTTGAGGGCCATGCCGTTCTTCAAGTCGTTCGTCGAGATACTCACAGCACGAGATCCTTGGGGGTCAGGGTGAGGGCTTCGGCGCCCGTCGCGCCGACGACGAGCGTGTCCTCGATGCGCACCCCGCCGATTCCGGGGAGGTAGACGCCCGGCTCGACGGTGACGACGTCGTTGAGGAGCAAGGTATCACCGGCAGTCGACGCCACCCGTGGTGCCTCGTGGATCTCGAGCCCGACACCGTGACCGGTCGAGTGCGAGAAGGCCTCGGCCCAGCCGGCGTCCGCGATGACGTCGCGCGACGCTCGATCGACCGCCGCGCACGCGATGTCGGCGGCCACGGCCGCGCGCCCCACTTGCTGGCTCTGCAGGACGACGTCGTAAAGGTGGCGCGCATCGGGCCCGGGATCGCCGATCGAAACCGTACGGGTCATGTCGGAGCAGTACCCGTCGACGATGCAGCCGAAGTCGCAGACGACGAGCTCTTTGTGCTCGATCACACGGTCGCCGGGAACGTGGTGCGGCTTCGAACCGTTCGGTCCGGAGGCGACGATGGGATCGAAGCTGTTCCCACTCGCGCCGCGCTCGCGCATCGCGAACTCGAGCGCAAGCGCGAACTGGCGCTCGGTCGGACGCTCGGACAGCATCGACGACAACGACTGGAACGCGTCGTCGGCGATCGCGCACGCGCGCCGGATCCGGTCGATCTCGCCCGCGTCCTTGACCCGGCGCAAACCCTCGACGAGCTCACCCGCTGGTGCCACCTCGACCCCATCGAAGGCCGCCGCGTACTCGATCTGCTGCGCCCAGGTCACGCT
>DATCCI010000172.1:0-7198 GCA_036511415.1 Acidimicrobiia bacterium | reverse complement strand
GGTCGAGTAGGCCTTCACGAACATGGTGTCGGGTTGCGAGAGCAACGGCGCGCACAGCCGTTCGATGTACTCGCCGCGGAAGTTGCGCAAATCGGCGTCGATCCAGCAGATGACATCGCCGGTACAGGCGTGCAACGACTTCCACATCGCGTTGCCCTTGCCCGATCCCGGCCCGGCTTCGGGGAGCACCGACGCCTCGCGGACGACTCTGGCACCCGCGTTGGTCGCGATCGCGGCCGTGTCGTCGGAGGAGCCGTCGTCGAGCACGACGACCTCGGACACGAGGTCGATGCGTACCGCCTCCGCGACGATCGCCCCGATCGTCGGCGCCTCGTTGCGTGCCGGCAGGCACACCGATACACCGGCCGACACACCCGGCGACACACCGGCCGCCCCGCGGGCCGACACTCGGGGGTCGCCTGCAGCCATGGAGTCAGGCTACGGGCTGTGCGGACGAACGGCGCCTTGTCTGGCGCCCTGGAGGGAGCCGTGTCACCGGTGATATTCTGGCGGACAACGCGCTCATCGAGAGCGGCTGAGGGACAGGCCCTTTGACGCCGCGGCAACCAGCCCGAACCAGACGGCCAACAGCCCGATGGCGAGAGCCAGGTGCCAATGCCTGACCGATGAGCAGCCAAAGAGCGGCCTCCATGTGTGGCAGCCGCTCGAGGCGCTCGGAGCGCGTCGAGGAAAAAGGGGAGACGCTCCGATGGTTCACGTGCAAGGTCTGCGCTGCCGAGAGTGCGGTCGCGAGTACGACGCGGCTCCGGTGTACACGTGCGAGTGGTGCTTCGGTCCGCTCGAGGTCGCGTACGACTACGACGCGATCGCCGCCTCGGTCACGCGCGAGAAGATCGCCGCAGGGCCGCCCAGCCTCTGGCGCTATGCGGAGCTGTTGCCGGTGGAGGCCGACACCGCGGTCGACCTCGGAACCGGCTTCACGCCCCTCGTTCGAGCCGACCGGCTCGCGGCCGAGCTCGGCCTCGGAGAGGTCTGGCTCAAGAACGACACCCGCAACCCGACGAACTCGTTCAAGGACAGGGTCGTATCGGTGGCGCTCAGCAAGGCGCTCGAGTTCGGGTTCAAGGTCGCGGCCTGCGCGTCGACGGGCAACCTCGCGAACTCGGTCGCCGCGCACTCGGCGCGTGCCGGGTTACGCAGCTATGTGTTCGTTCCGGCCGATCTCGAGCAGGGCAAGATCGTGACGACCGCGGTCTACGGCGGCAATCTCGTCGCGATCAACGGCAACTACGACGACGTCAACCGTCTGTGTGCCGAGCTCGCGAACATCTACGACTGGGCGTTCGTGAACGTCAACATGCGGCCGTACTACGCCGAGGGTTCCAAGACCCTCGCGTTCGAGACCGCGGAGCAACTCGGCTGGACCGTCCCCGATCACGTCGTGGTCCCGGTCGCGAGCGGCTCGCTGCTCACCAAGATTCGCAAGGGATTCGACGAGCTCTACAAGGTCGGTCTGCTCGATGATGAGCCTCAGGTGCGCGTTTCCGGCGCGCAGGCACTCGGCTGCTCGCCGGTCGCGGAGGCGTTCATCGAGAACGCCGACACCATCCGGCCGGTGAAGCCCGACACGATCGCGAAGTCGCTGGCCATCGGGAACCCGGCCGACGGCTACTTCGCGCTCGACGTCGTGCGTACCACCGGCGGCGGCTTCGGTGCCGTGACCGACGACGAGATCGTCGACGGGATGCGGCTGCTCGCGCGCACCGAGGGAATCTTCGCCGAGACCGCGGGTGGGGTGACGGTGGCGACGCTGAAGAAGCTCGCGGCCGAAGGCGTCATCCGGCCCGACGAACGCGTCGTCGTCTACATCACGGGGCACGGTTTGAAGACGCTCGAAGCGGTTTCGGGCAGCTGTCGCCCGACGGCGACGATCGCCGCCACGCTCGATGCGTTCCACGAAGCGTTTGACATCGAGGAGTCGTAGCACCATGAGCGTCACGGTCCGGATCCCCACGCAGCTGCGCAGCCTCTCGGGCAACGCGGCGGAGGTGCAGGTCGAGGCGGGCACCGTCGCCGACGCGCTGAAGGCGCTCGAGCGCGCGCATCCGGGCTTCGCGGAGCGGCTCTTCGACGAAACCGGCGGGCTGCGCCGCTTCGTAAACGTGTTCCTCGCCGACGAAGACATCCGTTTCCTTTCCGGCGTCGACTCGCCCGTCGCGGATGGTCAGACGATAAGCATCGTCCCGGCCGTCGCCGGCGGCTGACCTCCTCTCGACGGTGGGACGATGCCCGACGGTGGAGACGGAGCGGCTGACGCTGCGGCCGTTTCGCGACGACGACGTCGACGCGTACACCGCGGTGTTGCAGTCGCCGCAGGTGCGCGCATCACTGCATCTGCCCGATGGCGTCGGTCGTTACGAAGCCTGGTTGGGGATGGCCCAACAGCTCGGGCAGTGGGAGTTGCGGGGTACCGGGCAGTGGGCGCTCGAGGAGAAGTCGTCGGGTGCGTTCGTCGGACGCGCGGGGACGCACTTCCCGGAGCGCGCCGACTGGCCGGGTATCGAGGTGGGCTGGGCGCTACATCCTGATCACTGGGGCAAGGGTTACGCGACCGAGGCCGGCGCAGCCGCGGTCGAGTACGCGTTCGCGGCCCACGACGCCGACGCGATCTACAGCGTGATCCTTCCCGAGAACACCGCGTCGCAGGCAGTGGCGCGCCGGCTCGGATTCACCCCGTGGGAGGAGCGCGCGTTCTCGCACCTCCCGGAGATGACCCACGTCATCTGGCGGTTGCCGCGCCCGACGTCTTAGCGGCCAGATCCTCAGGGGACGGAGACGTAGAGCGATTCGGCGACGCGCGCCGGAACCCGATGCTCGCCGGTTTCGGTCTTGACGGTCACGCCGTCGGCGTTTGCCAGAACGACGGTCGCGTCGCATCCGGGGAGCAGGTGCGCGCCCGCGATCAGGACGAGCGCTTCGCCGGACATCTCCAGCCGCTCGCTCACGCGCGCGACGGTGATCGGCCCGATCTGCGCGTCGGCCAGCGCGATCGTCGGTGCCGAGGGCGCGACGTGATGGGAGCCGGGGATCGGGTTGCCGTGCGGACACGTGGCCGGGTCGCCGAGCAGCTGTACCAGCTTCTCCTCGACGTCGGCCGAGATCGCGTGCTCCCAGCGCGCGGCTTCGGCGTGCACTTTCTCCCACTCGAGGCCGATCACGTCGACGAGGAGACGCTCGGCGAGCCGGTGGCGCCGCACGATCGTCGTCGCCAGCCTCCGCCCCTTGGGGGTGAGGCTGAGGCGGCGATCGCCCGCGAGCTCGACGAAGCCCTGGTCGACGAGCCGGCCCACGGTCTCGGAGACCGCGGCGGCGGACAGGCCGAGCCGTTCCACGAGCCGGGCCCGCATCGGGACGACGCCCTCCTCCTCGAGCGAGAGGATCGTCTCGAGGTACTCCTCGGTCGTATCGTGCAACTCGGCCACGGGCCCACGTTACGGCCAACCCGGGCGGCCGCGGGTCCGGTTCTCCGGCTTGCACTCGCGCGGGTCGAGTGCCAACATGGGTTGGCACTCGGCTATCCTGAGTGCCAACCATCCGCCCGTACCACGCAGCCGACGCCGGCTGTACCAGGGGGTTTTCGCCAATGCCCAAGCAGATCGCCTACGACGAGCACGCCCGCCGGGCGCTCGAGGCGGGCATGAACAAGCTCGCCGACGCAGTGCGCGTCACCCTCGGCCCGCGCGGCCGCAACGTCGTCCTCGAAAAGAAGTGGGGCGCGCCCACGATCACCAACGACGGCGTGTCGATCGCCAAGGAGATCGACCTCGAGGACCCCTTCGAGAAGATCGGCGCCGAGCTGGTCAAAGAAGTCGCCAAGAAGACCGACGACGTCGCCGGTGACGGCACTACGACCGCCACGGTGCTCGCGTGGGCCATGGTCCGCGAGGGTCTGCGCAACGTCGCGGCCGGCGCCAACCCCATGGTCCTCAAGGGCGGCATCCAAGAGGCCGTCGCCACCGCCGTCGAAGACCTGAAGAAGCAGTCGAAGAAGGTCGACACCGACCCGGCCGCCATCGCCAACGTCGCCGCGATCTCCGCGGCCGACAAGGAGATCGGCTCGATGATCGCCGAGGCGCTCGAGAAGGTCGGCAAGGACGGCGTCATCACCGTCGAGGAGAGCCAGACCTTCGGCATGGAGCTCGACCTCGTCGAGGGCATGCGCTTCGACAAGGGCTACATCTCGCCCTACTTCGTCACCGACCCCGAGCGCATGGAAGCAGTGCTCGACGACGCGTTGCTGTTGTTCGTGTCGCAAAAGATCAGCGCGGTCAAGGACCTCCTCCCGGTCCTCGAGAAGGTCATGCAGTCGGGTCGTCCGCTCGCGATCATCTCCGAGGACGTCGAGGGCGAGGCGCTCGCCACGCTCGTCGTCAACAAGATCCGGGGCACGTTCAAGTCGGTTGCCATCAAGGCCCCCGGCTTCGGCGAGCGGCGCAAGGCGATGCTCCAGGACATGGCGCTCCTCACCGGTGGCCAGGTGGTCTCCGAGGAGATCGGTCTCAAGCTCGAGAGCATCGGCATGGAGTTGCTCGGCAAGGCGCGCAAGGTCGTCGTCACCAAGGACGAGACCACGATCGTCGAGGGATCGGGCACCAAGGCCGACGTGCAGGGGCGCATCCAGCAGATCCGCAACGAGATCGACAACACCGACTCCGACTACGACCGCGAGAAGCTGCAAGAGCGCCTCGCCAAGTTGTCCGGTGGCGTTGCGATCATCAAGGTCGGCGCGGCCACCGAGGTCGAGCTCAAGGAGAAGAAGCACCGCATCGAAGACGCGGTGCAGACCACGAAGGCGGCCGTCGAAGAGGGCGTCGTGCCCGGCGGTGGCGTGGCGCTTCTTCGGGCCCAGGCGAAGGTGCTCGAGCTCGCCGCAAGCCTCGAGGGCGATGTCGCCACGGGCGCCAAGATCGTCGCCCGTGCCCTGGAAGAGCCGTTGAAGCAGATCGCGGTCAACGCCGGCATGGAGGGCGGTGTGATCGTCGAGAAGGTGAAGAACCTGAAGGGCGCGCACGGCCTCAATGCGGCGACCGGTGAGTACGAGGACCTCGTCAAGGCCGGCGTCATCGACGCGGCCAAGGTGACCCGCTCCGCGCTGCAGAACGCAGCCTCGATCGCGGCGCTGTTCCTCACCACCGAGGCCGTCGTGGCCGACAAGCCCGAAGAGAAGGGCGCCGGCGGTATGCCCGGCGGCGGCATGCCCGGCGGCGGCATGGGAGACATGGACTTCTAGTCCTCAGGGCCGCGCTGACGGTCCTGCGCAGCTCACAGGGGCGCCCTCCGGGGCGCCCCTGGCGCGTCCGGGGACGTTCTCGACCCTCGCCGGTACTATTCGTCCAGGATTTGGGGGCCACGGAGGGGGCAGGGATGCTGGGGTCGCGGCGCACGATCGCGGCTGTCGCGGCGGGTTTCGTGTTGACCCTCGGAAGTTGCGGAGGGACCGATTTCGCCCGGCGCCCGGGGGCGCCCAACCCGGCCGTCGAGGCGCCGCCGACCTCGGTCGCCGTCACCCGTGATCCTGCGTTGCAAGCAACCCTCGCACGGGCGGCGGCGTTGACCGCGGCGGCGCGGTCGGCCCGGACGTCGATCTCGGTGACCGTGACCGGCGACGGCAACGACGCGCTCGCAACGGGCGCGTACAACCTGGCCGGCACCGGCGTCGTCGATTTCGCCACCGGCGACGCCGATCTCGTCCTCAGTAGCCCGCAGTTCGACCGGTTCGCGGGCGGAGGCGCGATCGAGCAGCGGATCGTCGGTGGTGGCGTCTACGCGAAATTGCCGCCCGACTTCCTGCGGGCGGCCGGCGCTCCGGCTGCGGTGCGCTGGGTCAGCCTCGATCCCGAGCGGGCCGGCTCCGGTTCGCCGGCCGGGCCGGGTGCCCACGCCGATCCGGAGGGCCAGCTCGTCTTCCTCGCGGCGGCTTCCGACGACGTCCGCCGGGTAGGTCCCGAATCGGTGCGGGGCGTGCGGTCGACGCACTTCCGGGCGACGATCGACCCGTCCGGTGCCGCGCGCCGAGGCAGCCCGACCGCGGCCGCGCGCGTGAAGCTCGCGCAGCTCGGTTCGACGCTCGGCACCCGGCGACTCGTGGTCGATGTCTGGCTCGACAGCTCCGGACGGGCCCGCCGCGTCGTCGTGTCGGTCCCGCTCGCGCCGTCCGGCTCCGGCCTCCTCGACGGCCTCGGACCGGATGTCACAATGCGGATACAAGCCGACTTCTACGGGTTCGGTCAGAAAGTGCGGGTGACAGCGCCGCCCCGCGCCGAGGTTCGGCCGTACAGCGCCCTGCGCGCTCGCGCACCGTAGGGCTGAATGCCCGATCCGAGCGGGCTCAGGGCGGGCCCGTCGACGTACCGATACCCCATCGTGACGACGAAGCGCGTCATTGCGGCGATAGGGCTGATGGGCGCGCTCGCGCTGGTTACCGCGGCGTGTGGTGGCGAACAGTTCCCGCAGACGCACGCGCGACAGCCGACCGGTACCTCCGTGCCCACGTCGGACGCCGCAGCGAGCCCGCAGGCACGGCTCCTCGCGGCCGCGCAGCGGACGAGTGGGGAAAAGACGTCGCGGATCGGGTTGACCATGAAGTACTCGGGCGGCGGGACGGACCCCGGGAGCATTTCCGGTTCGGGCGTCATCGACCTCGTACATCGCCAGTTGAGCATGACCTTCCAGGGCACGGCGGACGGGAGCGATGTCACGATCGAGCTCCGCGTCGTCGGCGACACCCTGTACCTCGACACCGGCGACAGCTGGGTCGAGGTGCCGCTCGGCGGAACCGATGCCCAGACGCCGGATCCGAACAGTTATCTCGATTACCTCCAGGGCGTCTCCGGTGACGCGCACGTGGCGGGTCACGAGGTGGTGCGAGGCGACGACACGACGCGCTACGAAGCGACGTTGGATCTCGATCGCGCGCTGACCCGGGCGCGCAGCTCGGCTGAGCGGTCGGCCCTCGCGCACGCGATCGGACTGCTGGGCGATCTGAAGATGCCGAGCACGGTCTGGGTGGACGACCTCGGTCGCCTGCGCAAGGTGCGAGTCTCGATGGATCTCACGGCGGCGGCGCGCAGCCTGGGTGTACCGCCGGACAGCCATCCGACGATCGAGATGACGCTCGAGCTCTACGACTTCGGCGTTCCGGTTGTCGTTCACGCGCCGGCGGGCGCGAAGAGCGCGG